>JAAYNO010000001.1 GCA_012520855.1 Clostridiaceae bacterium
ATGTCTTCGACAAAAAGCACATGCCTGTCGGTAATGTTAAGGTCCAGATCCTTGTTTATCCTGACAATTCCGGAGTTTTTGGCAATGCCCTGATATACGCCGATAGACATAAAATCAATGTTTATCGGGATATCAAGCTGTCTGGTCAGGTCGGCAACAAAATACATGGTTCCCTTTAAGACGCTTATAAGGATCGGATACTTGTCCTTATAGTCTTGGCTTATTTGTTTGCCCAGCTCAGCCACTCTGTTTTTTATCTGTTCTTCTGTAAATACTATTCTTTTAATGCCTGTTAAATCCATTTATTTCATCAACTCCGCTAAAACCAAACCGTTCAAGAAGCGAATAGAAATCTTTTTTGTAAACTATATTTATATTTATGTCTGGATATAGTTCCTTTAATAATTTTACCTTTTTATTCTTTGTAGTTACATACTTCTGGTCCATGGTCGTAATCTCGATATATGTATTGAACCTGGGAAGGAAGAAATCCGGGCTGATGGCCATGGTAACATTGCCCTCGGCATCCCATCTAACGGGGAAGGTTTTCGGTTCGTACTCCCATTCAATACCGTACATATTGAGAATGTTTGCGAACTCTTCTTCGGCAGGATGTTTGAAGACGGGCTTTTTGGCTTTTTCGATATTTTCGTCCGGGCTGACCGATGCCTGAGTACTATAGAGCCGCATAGTCTTTCTTATATCATCGTTGAAGGCAATAAGTTCAACGCACTGCTCAATGGGCATATTATCAGTATTCAATATGATATCGTAGAGCATTGGATTGGACCAGTCTTCGCCATAAAGAACAGAGAGATATTTTTTATGACGCTTATCACTTTGATATAGCAGCCTTTCGGCTTCCGCTTCGTCGAGTCCGTATTTTTTGCCAAAGCGCTTCAGTCTTGTCTTTTTGGAAGCTATGACCCTTATTTTTAACACATCGGGCGAATTTGAAAAAATTATCTGGGCACCCATGCCAAGTATCACACAGGAGCTTTTTGACGTCACTTCCCGCAGTTTATTCTCGATATAGTCTTTGAATATTATGCCTGACCTGGATTGTGTTAAGTAGATTTTAGGGCTTTGCTCCAGCATATCAAGTTCATAGGGCGTTGCAATCTCGGAGATGTATTCGGATAAGAATGTTTTTCGGGTAATAAGGGGTATATTTAGCTTAGCAGATAGTTGTTCGGCTATTTCCCTGCCATAGCTGCCGCTCTGCCTGGAGATAGTAATGACTGTCAAAAAAATCATCCTCCTGCGATAAAACCTGAAACACAAGGCTGTTCCATGACTATTTTAGCATATTGCAGCCGGCTTTTAAATCGTGCAAAAATAATTTTTAAAAATGTACTAAAAAAGTGCATTTATTAGAAATACTAAGAAATCAGAAGATAACAGTATGATATTTATGCAAATTGACCAAATTCGGGCATTGAACATTTTGAATCTTATTAATATAATAGAAGCAGGCTCCAGGGATTACCTAAAGGACATTACCAGAAAGGCAGAAGCCGCCGTATCAGTTGTATACGGAAAGATATGTGGATCGATAGTTCTGATAAAGGATTGGAAGTCCACTATCGGAGAACTAAATAAGAAGATCTTAACTGATGGACACATGAAGATTCTAAAGGGAGTTGGATTGTTGACATAGAGGAGAGGTTGGAGATTTGGTTCGAGTGATAAAAAATATCGGAAAAGGGCTAATGCAAATGGTAGTGGAATGATAAAGATTCGCTGGAGCCAATCTTTATATAAAACCTCCGTTCGGAGGCTTTTTTATTGCAATTGCATAATGCTCTTTGTTGTCCCGTCAGGTCTTGAAAAACAGCACCATGACAGTCTGTAAAAAAGTACCGGAAAATTACTTCGAAATATCATAAATATTATTGCATACTCACCTAGACTTTTGATATATCAAGTGTTAAAATAATAACAAATTATTTTTAAACCAGTCTAGATGAGAAATGGAGTGAGCTTGAATGGCAAGAGTTTTTAATTTTTCTGCAGGTCCCGGTACATTGCCCGAGGAGGTTTTACAGCAAGCAGCAGCAGAGTTACTGGATTACAAAGGTTCTGGTATGTCCGTTATGGAAATGAGTCATAGATCCTCTTGGTATGATGATATTCATAAAAAGGCTGAGAGCAGCCTCCGTGAAATCATGAACATTCCGGATAACTACAAAGTGCTTTTCTTACAGGGAGGAGCTCATTTGCAGTTTTCCATGATCCCTTTAAATTTAAAGAAAAACGGAAAAGCTGATTATTTGGTTACTGGTAATTGGGCTAAGAAGTCTTATCAGGAAGGAAAGAAATATTTAACGGCAAATATCGTCGCTTCTTCCGAAGATAAAAAGTATACGTATATCCCAAAGATAAGCAAGGCTGATTTGAGTGGTGACGCTGATTTTCTGCACATAACAACCAATAATACGGTTTTCGGAACAAGGATCAGGGACAAGGATATTGTCTGCCTTGATAATGTGCCTCTGGTCGCCGATATGTCTTCAAACATTTTGTCCGAGGTTTATGATGTATCAAAGTTCGGGATCATTTACGCCGGTGCTCAGAAAAACATGGGTCCTGCCGGGGTAACGGTAGTGATTATTCGTGAGGATCTGATAAAAGAGGCTGATCCTCAAATCCCGACAATGCTTCAATACAAGATCCATGCCGATACCAATTCTTTATACAACACACCTCCATGCTACTCCATCTATATCTGCGGGTTGGTGTTTGAATGGATCAAAAAGAACGGCGGGATTGAAGCTATCCAGAAAATAAATGAGGAAAAAGCACAGCTTCTCTATGATTGCATAGACAACTCCAGACTGTTTAAAGGAACCGTAGAGAAGGATGACCGTTCTATTATGAATGTGAATTTTGTAACCGGCAGTGAAGAGCTTGACAAGAAATTTATCAAGGAAGCCGGCGAAAGAGGAATAGCCAACATTAAAGGATACAGAACGGTAGGCGGAATGCGGGCAAGTATATATAATGCAATGCCTGTTGAAGGTGTAAAAGCCCTTGTTGAATTCATGAAGGAGTTTGAAGCTAAGAACTCATAAAAGGTTATTCGCTTCGCTCGGAATGGCAATAATGGTTTATCGAATTAATGATACAAACAGCTATCACGTCGGGGTAGCTGTTTTAACAGTTCTGCGCAAATATAGTCATGAAATTGCCGCTGCAGCTTATGGTATTATTAAATTAAAAAACAAAAAACGAAGGAGTATTGTTCTATGCCTGATATGCTTGTCAAGCTGTATGAGCTTCCCGATAACAGAGAGCTCATCAAAGAACTGGAAGGAAAAGGGATACGCATTATAAGGGCTATGTCACCAAGTAAGTATAAGGTTCTGGATTTTGCCCGTAAAAATTTTGGAGAACACTGGGCCAGCGAATGTGACGTAGCCTTTACTAATAATCCGGTAAGCTGCTTTATTGCGGTAAACAGCGATAAGGAGATTGTCGGATTTGCGTGCTATGAGACGACCTGCAAGGCTTTCTTCGGTCCTACGGGTGTTCTTGAAAGCTATAGAGGTTTTAAAATAGGAAAAGCCCTGTTGATTTCCGCTTTACAGGGCTTAAAAGAAATGGGGTATGCTTACGGTATTATCGGCGGACCTGAAGATGCGGTGGGCTTTTATGCTAAAGCTGTCAATGCAGTGATGATCCCCGATTCGGTACCCGGCATATATAAGGATATGATCTAGCCTAGTAAAGATCGGACAGCTCAATCTTAACTGTTTCGGCGGGAGAAAGATTAAGCTCTGACCCTAATTCTTTTTTGCTCTGTATCTTATCTATTTTTTTTACAGGAAGCTCGATAGTAAAGGTTGAGCCCTTTTCCGGACTGCTTTTTACGCTTATAGTCCCTTCGTGCAGTCTCACAATGGAATCTGCAAGGAATAAGCCGATTCCTCCGCCTTCATAGTTTTTTGACAAGGTTTTTTCCACCTGGACATATCGCTTAAAAATATTATCAAGCTGATCGGCCGGGATACCTATTCCTGTGTCCTTCACGCTTATGTAAACTTTTTCTGCGTTTGCTCTTATTGAAACACTTATGCTGCCTCCATCCGGAGTGAATTTTATCGCATTGGAAAGTAAATTAAGTATGACCCGGGATATCTTGTCCTCGTCAAATGCGGTCAATATTTCTTTATTGGCTGAATTAAACTTAAGTGTGATCCCTTTCTTAGCTGCGTATACTTTAGCATTCTTTATTATTTCATTGACAATATCCACAATATCATGGTTCGCAAGAAATAAACAAAAGCTGCCCGACTCTATCCGTGAAATATCGATCAGATTGTTGACCGCCCTAAGAAGCCTGTAGCAATTCTGTTTCATTATATTATTGTACACTTTGAATTTGTTGCGGTTGTAAAGCAAGAACAGGTCATCACCCATCATCTCGAATAGCTGAATGGAACCAAGTACAACATTTATGGGAGTTCGAAGCTCATGGGCGATATTATTAAGAAACATCTCATCAGTTGGACAAAAATCTCTTGATGAAGCTGATAAAGAATTTTTTTCCGGGGTCTGTTGGAGTGGATACTCAGATGCTAAAATTTTGTTTGCATCTAGCTTGTACAATGCGTTTGCATTCCTCATAAAGCCCTTTACCCCCTTTTAAATAACGAATTAAAGACGTTTCTATCCGTAAACAGACGATCATTACTGCTTGCGGCATACGGCGCATATTCTCCGCCCGGGTTCCAGGCAATTTAAGCCGATTTCTAATAATAAAAACCGATTCTCTTCAATATGTATTTATCCAACAAATCACGGTCTGTACCACATTATTTGAAAAAGGGCATCAAATAATGATATCCGGAAGGAAATAATGGGAAATATTCTATTTAAGTCAAAAAATACTTTCCTTCGGCAATCTTTGAGTTGATCCTATTTAAAATTGATATAAAGGATGAGAATATTGCTGATTTTGTTTCTATAAGTGATTTATACGTGAATTTTACATTATCTTGCATCTTGATCTTTCGCAGACCGTCAGCGGAATGTCATCTCTTATGGAAAATATGCAAAGTATGTCACAGCAGCTCATCTCAGACGGAACCATAGGGCAGAATCTTTATTCCTATTTTGAACCTGAAATGGCAGTACAAAAATTACAGTTACTAAAATACCTTAACAGGCAAACTGCTATTTATGAATCATCCAACCCTAACATAGCCAATATCACATACACTTACCTGATAAGATCAATCAGTCGGCACTTACCAGAAGAAAAATGCCGGATGAGAGCATGCTTTTATCTCATCAAAACGAGATGATTTATTATGGACCACATAAAACCTATTCTTTCGTATCGGATTATCCGGTTATTTCACTCGTTAGGCAATTTGAGGGTAAAGGCAACCTGAATAATATCTATATCTATATTGAGTCAGGATATCGAAGACTGGAAAAATTACTTCCACAGTCGGTAAAAACAATGGATGCAATATTCTTAGTTGTTTCAGAATCCAACCGTGTCATATATAGCAGTAACGAAGGAATTGTCAGGCCAGGGATCTTTATGGCAGCTGAAGAGGATGATTTCAGGACGGAATCCGGTGATAAATATGTTTCGTTTTCACAGTTATCAGAGAAAGACTGGAGCGTGCGATTACTCATACCAAATAAAAAATATTATGATCACATTTATACGTTGATGATAAACTATGCAATTATTGCGATGATTGCTATAGCATTTTTCATATTTGTGGAATATACCATGTGGAAGTCCATTTACAGACCATTTAAAACGTTTGACAATAATCTGAAGAAGATAATAAATGATGAAAACGTTCAGCTTCAGGTTCGCCATATGAATGTTGAAGAATTCGAAGAGAGCTTTAATTATTTTAATAAGTTAAAAAAACGTATTATAGAATTGCTCGACAAGGTACAAAAAGAGGAAACCAAAAGAACAGAGCTGCAGATAAAACAGCTTCTTTCAAAAATAAATCCGCATTTTATCTGCAATACATTAGATACTCTGAAATGGTATGCAAATGAAAAACAGGAGCATGAGATTTCAGAGTTCGTATCTGCTTTAAACAAACTGTTGCTTTATAATCTGGAAAGGACTCCAGAAACTACGTTGAAAAGTGAAATTGCAGCAGTCAGCGATTATGTGGCATTACAGCAGTGGAAATATGATATTGATTTTATGATCGAGCAGGAAGATTTACCACCCTTTATGCTTTGTGCACAGATGCCTCGATTTGTGTTGCAGCCCCTTGTAGAAAACGCTATATTGCATAGCGGGAATACAAGCTGCAAAATTAGATTAGTGCTTTCCTTACATGAAGACGGCAGGATCGCGATTTCGGTCAAAAACTTCGGAAATCCATTTGATATCGAAAAAATGGAGGAAATTCTTTCTTCTGCAATAGATATCTCCAAAAACGGAATTGGGCTGCAGTATGTAGCAAAAATGTTCAGTAATCAATTCGGAGATCAATTTTCATTCAATTTAGATAATTCTATGCAGGAAGGAAACAGCATAACGATGCTGATCCCATTTATACCTGTAATAGGGGGTGATGGATATGATTCGTGTATTCGTAGTTGATGATGAACGATTGGTCCGCAGAGGCATAATCTTTGAGGTTCAGAAACTGTTTCCAGCTTACTATTTTAACAGTCTTTACATAGCGTTGCTGGTTGTTATAGGCACTTGTATAGTTGCGGCTATTTCGGGATATGCATATGCAAAGATAAATTTTCCGCTAAAGAATACGCTTTTTATTGTAATGCTCAGCAGTATGATGATCCCGGTCGAGGTAACAGCAATACCTATGTTTGTATGGGTATCTGCTTTAAACCTTAATGATACTCATCTGCCCCTGATCATACCTCCTATTCTTGGGGCCCAGGTGGTATTCGGCATAATGCTTATGCGGCAATACTACATTACTATTCCTTATGATCTGGATGAAGCAGCTAAAATTGACGGATGTACGCCATGGACCACATTTACAAGGATAATGCTGCCGATGTCTGTTGCTCCTATGGCTACACTTTCGATCCTTACTTTTATAGGGCGATGGAATGAATTGCTGGAACCATTGATCTACCTCAGTAAACAAAAATTATATACCTTACCGCTGGGGATAGCTCTATTTGCAGATCAAAGCGGAATACAATGGCACCTTGTAATGGCTGCATCGGTGTTAGTGACGGTACCACTTTTAGTAGTATTTTTCTTTATGCAGAAACAATTCATAGAAAGCTTGGCTTTGACCGGTATTAAGTGATAGAAAAACTTATTTTATATACGGGGGTAATCAATGAAATATGATGTAATTATTGCCGGTGGCGGAATATCGGGCTCAATAGCAGCTATATCAGCGGCTAGGTGTGGGGCCAGAACTTTATTGATCGAAAAATGGGGGTTCCTGGGCGGTATGCTTACCGCTGCCGGAGTTGGACCAATGATGTCCTTCCATGCGGGAGACAAACAGGTAATCAGAGGAATAACGGGTGAATTGATAGACAGGCTCGTTTTGAAAGGAAAATCACCAGGTCATATTATTGATACGACTACTTACGTAAGTACGGTCACACCTTTTGACTATGAAGGCATGAAATTTGAGCTGGAAGATATGCTTCTGGATAGCAAAGGAGAAATACTTTATCATACAATGGTCGCAGATGTACAAACAGAAAACGGATACATCAACAGTATAACAGTATGCAATAAATCGGGACTGACAAATCTGGAATCCAGAATATATATTGATGCAACAGGCGATGCTGATATCGCCGCATGGGCAGGGGTACCATTTACGTACGGAAGAAGCATAGATTCAAAAGCACAGCCCATGACAATGATTATCAGAATGGCAAATGTCTACATTGACGAAATAAAAGAGTATATAAGAAATAACAGAGAAGAATTCCCAGAGTATATAAACGATATCGAAATTATCGACAAAGCTCCCAGGCTTTCAGCAGGTGGATTCGGCAACTTACTGAAAGATGCACAAAGATGCGGTGAAATCAATTTTAAAAGAGAGCGCGTGCCCTGGTCAATGGCAAAATCAATAATCTTATTACTGTTGGACGGTGCATATCTGCTACGTTTGAGGCACAAGCCGCAATACGTTTAAGCCCCATTGCAGGAGCGATAGGACATTGTGGCGGAGTGGCAGCATTCATGGCAGCCCAAAACCGGACAGATGTAAAAAATATCAATATCAAAGATCTTCAAAAACTACTTAAAGGACAAGGAGCTTACTTGGAAATTGGGTAGTTTTGTTGATTCTAATATAAAGACAGCAGCCAAAAGCAAAGCACCTGCCTTCTGATATGCTGGTGCTTTCTTGTGTTTTGATTCCTTGCCTTTTTTAGTACCATAGGTTATGATGTATAGTGGAAAAAAAGATTCAAAAAATACATCTTTTACATATTTTGTTTATGGAGGCTGGGGATGTACTAAAACATGTTTTGGCGATCATGGTCGCCTTGTCATTCTGAGGCCAAATAATGGCCGAAGAATCTTTAAGATCCTTCGTCAAGAACATACAAGAGTATGTTTTTTGATCAGAGATGACAGTCCGTTTTGAGACAGACCCTAAATAACAATGCGTTTGAAAATAGATGAAAGTATACTTTTGAATGTTGAAAAACCAGCGAAATATACCGGCAATGAGTGGAACATGGTAAAGAAGAATCCTGATAATATCAAGGTTCGCTTTGCCTTCTGTTTTCCTGATGATTACGAGATCGGGATGTCTCATCTCGGCATGAAGATATTGTACCATATTATGAATAAAAGGGAAGATACCTATTGCGAAAGAGCCTTTGCACCATGGGTCGATATGGAGGAAAAGCTGAGGGAAAGAAATCTTCCCCTTTATACACTTGAAACCTTCACACCTCTTTCCAAATTCGATTTTGTGGGCTTCACCCTTCAGTATGAAATGAGTTATACCAATATACTTAACATGCTGGATCTGGGAGGTATCCCGCTTTTTGCAAAGGACCGCATAAAAGGTATGCCATTTGTTATCGCGGGAGGGCCGTGCGCCTGTAATCCCGAACCCTTAGCTGATTTTATTGATCTGTTTGTAATTGGTGAGGGCGAAGAAGTAATCAATGAGATAATTGACGAATACAATGACTGGAAAGGTACTGAAGAAGGAAGGGAAGAATTCCTAAAGAGGGCGGCGAAAATTGAAGGCGTCTACGTTCCGTCATTATATAATGTCTTTTATTATGAGGATGGCACAATAATGGATATCATACCTGTTTCCCCCGATGTGCCGGACACTGTTAAAAGGCGGCTTATAAAAGATTTGGATTCTGTTGATTTTCCTGATGATATAATAGTCCCTTATGTAGGAACAGTCCACGACAGAATAATGCTGGAGGTCTTCAGGGGCTGTATCCGGGGGTGCCGTTTTTGTCAGGCGGGCTTTATTTACCGTCCTGTGAGGGAAAGAAGTCATGAAAAGCTGTATGAGCTTGCAAGATCCTCTGTCGAAAAGACCGGGTATGAAGAAATATCATTGGTTTCATTGAGTACAAGTGATTATTCCGCGCTTCCGGAACTTTGTGATAACCTTATCAAGTTTACCGAGGCCGAGAAGGTCAGTCTGTCCCTTCCATCCCTGCGGGTTGATAATTTCTCACTGGGGCTGATGGAAAAGGCATCGAAGGTTCGAAAAAGCGGCCTTACCTTTGCTCCCGAAGCCGGTACTCAGAGGCTCAGGGATGTGATCAACAAAGGCATAACCACAGAAGATCTCATTTCATCAGTGAAGCTTGCTGTGGCAGGAGGCTGGAATCAGGTCAAGCTTTATTTTATGATAGGTTTGCCGACCGAGACCATTGAAGATGTGGAAGGGATAGCCAACCTTGGCATAACCCTGATAGAATCATGCAGGGAACTGTCCGGTGAATATAATAAAACTCTTAACATAACATTAAGCACCTCATGTTTCATCCCAAAACCTTTTACTCCATTCCAGTGGGAGGCTATGGACGGTATTGACAGCCTTATGAGTAAACAGTACCATTTAAAGGATCGCATAAAAAAGCGTACGAAGAAAATCAGATACAACTATCATGACGCTAAATTAAGTCTGATGGAAGCTGTGTTTTCCAGAGGGGACAGAAGGCTTGGCAGGGTTCTTTACACAGCATGGAAAAAAGGCTGCAAATTTGACGGCTGGGACGAATTTTTCTCCTTTGAAAAATGGATGGAAGCTTTTTCTGAA
>JAAYNO010000016.1 GCA_012520855.1 Clostridiaceae bacterium
CTGCCAGTACTTGCCGCCACGCTCTTGAATAATGGTACCAGCATTCTTGAGAATTGCCCGGAGTTGGACGATGTCTTAACGATGCTCGAAATACTGTCAGCTTTAGGGTGTAAAACAAAGAAAAAGGGATCGCGCATAGAGATCGATGCCTCAAATCTCACAAGCTCGTGTATTCCTGAAATACTGGCAAAAAGAATGAGATCCTCAATAATTATCCTGGGTGCTGTCCTTGCAAGATGCGGCGAGGTGCTTGTCAGTTATCCGGGGGGCTGCGAAATCGGGATGAGGCCTATAGATATGCATCTCCGTGCGCTTGAACAGATGGGTGCTGAGGTTGACGGCCTCAGCCATGGGATGTTGAAGGTCAGTGCCTCAAAGCTACAGGGTTGCGAGATACTTCTGGATTATCCAAGTGTAGGTGCTACTGAAAATATCATGCTTGCAGCCTGTTTTGCAGAAGGCGAAACATTGATCAGAAATGCAGCCAAAGAGCCGGAAATAGAAGATCTGCAGGAATTTCTCAGAAAAATAGGTGTCGATGTGTCCGGTGCCGGATCAGGAGTGATTAGGGTGCAGGGAGTAAGCGAAATAAAAACTGAACCCATCCATAGGATCATACCCGACCGGATTGCAGCAGGGACATATTTAGCTGCTGTGGCGGCTGCTGGCGGAAGTCTTGTTGTAACAGGTGTGGAATATGACCATATAGGTTCGATACTATATTGCCTGAGACGTGCCGGCTGCAGGATCAAAAACTATATGGGCGGGGTTGTCACCCTGGAATCTGATGGAAAGCTCAAGGCGCTGGATCTTGTAAGGACATCTCCGTACCCCGGATTTCCCACAGATATGCAGCCGCAGATAGTTGCGCTATTGACCAAATGCACAGGAACCAGTGTTGTTGTGGAAACGGTTTTTGAAAACAGATTCCGGTACACCGAACAGCTTCAGAAAATGGGAGCCGACATAAGCGTGCAGGGTAGAACGGCAATAATACGAGGTGTGGAGAAGCTTACCGGCGCGTCTGTTGAAGCCAGGGATCTGCGGGGAGGAGCAGCCCTGATACTGGCGGGGCTGGTGGCCGAAGGCGAAACTCGTATTTCCGGAGTCGGATATATTGACAGAGGGTATGAAAAGATAGAACAGGTATTATCCAAAGTTGGAGCAGATATAAGACGGGTTGAAGAGTAGGACAGTGTGATAAGGAATGCAAATAACAGATTTTTTTACGGTCACTTATGATATAATCTCAATATAGGAATACTTTAAGTGTTCTCTGAGGTACATATGAAGAAACGGCGACGCGTTAAAAGAAGGTTAATAGTATTTTTGTTCATGGTTGGATCAACTGTTATCCTGCTTTTCCTGCTGTTTGCCCCGATATTTGATATTAAAGAGATCGAGGTTTACGGAAGCAGTAAATATACTGATGAGGCGATAAAAGAGACCTCGGGCATAATTATTGGAGAAAATGGTTTCAGGCAGCTTCGGCTTAAGCCTGAAGCCATACTGGAGCTTCGGTTACTTGACAGTGAGGAGAGGATAAAAGAGCTCTCCTATGTTAAAACATGTACAGTCAGGCTGCAATTGCCCGACAGGGTATCGATCGCGATAACCGAAAGGGAACCTGCCGCATATCTGGTTTACTTTGATAATTACCTTATTGTGGATGAACAGGGTTTTGTATTGGAAGTTAAAAATGAAAAACCAGAGGGATCGTTAAAGGAAATCAGAGGTATAGATTTCGCTAAATATTCAATAGGGGGTCAGTTGGAAGCATCGGACATTTCACTCATCAGGACCGGCGTTGCAATTTTAAATACCGTAAAAACGTCTGATGAACACACAAGCATAAAGCTTTTCGATGTATTGGACTGGGTTGATATGGTTGACAGGAATACCGCGATGATGTCCCTTGATAAAAGAGTGATCGTCCGGTTTGACCCTCAGGAAAAGCTTCAGTATACTATCGATTTTACAAAGGAAATATTTTTTAAAAAGATTAGTTCAAAGGAAACAGGAAGGCTTGAATTCTCGGGGGATCAAAACCCCAGTTTCATACCCGATTAAAATACAGGATTAGGAGTGATTCCATGATAGCTTTGCTTGGACTCATAGCCGGATTATTAATAGGTATTCTTATTCCCTACCATATTCCCCAGGAGTATTCAAATTATGCGGCGGTAGCAATACTGGCGGCTCTGGATTCGGTTCTCGGTGGGTATTCCGCATCCCTTGAAGGTAAATTTGATATCAAGATATTCCTTTCGGGCTTTTTTGCCAATTCGCTTATGGCGGCTATCCTGGCATACATTGGGGATAAATTGGGTATACAGATTCATCTTGCTGCGATATTCGCATTTGGCAACAGGATTTTCCTTAACTTCGGCAAAATAAGAAGAAAACTTATTAAGGTCAATGAAATTCGTAAGTAACGGTGTGATCAGGCGATTTAAATTCCCGGCAATTTAATTACCGGAAGTACGATTGATTTGAAATACTATATATACGGTATTAATGTCATAATTTATTAAAAAAACCTCAATATATTGAGCTTTAAATGCATTGTTTTTTAATAAAAATATTGCTTTTATATGGGTTTGTTATATAATAATTATGATAGTTTATTTTTGTTAAGGCGGACTGCTTAAGTCAATCAGAGTTTAAGCCGGATACGGTTTATGGTTGTATAATACGCAAGATGACTCGTAAGGAGGATACAAAAGTGTTAGAATTTGATATTGATATGGATAGCTTTGCACGTCTTAAAGTCGTTGGAGTTGGCGGAGGCGGTAATAACGCTGTAAACCGGATGATAGCAGCCGGACTTCGAGGGGTAGAGTTCATTTCTGTTAATACTGATAAACAAGCCTTATTCTTATCTCAAGCAACAACAAAAATTCAAATAGGCGATAAGCTGACAAAAGGTCTCGGAGCTGGAGCAAATCCCGAAATTGGAGAAAAAGCAGCAAATGAAAGTCGGGATGAGATCGCTATGGCAATAAAAGACGCCGATATGGTTTTTGTAACTGCCGGTATGGGAGGCGGGACAGGAACCGGAGGAGCGCCGGTCATAGCACAGATAGCTAAAGAAATGGGTATCCTCACAGTAGGAGTAGTAACAAAGCCTTTCATGTTTGAAGGCAAAAAACGTATGATGCAGGCCGAGGCGGGAGTAGAAGCATTAAGAAACGTAGTTGATACTCTTGTTACCATACCGAATGACAGACTTCTGCAGGTAGCAGACAAAAAAATGCCGCTAGTCAAAGCCTTCAATCTTGCCGATGATGTTTTAAGGCAAGGCGTACAGGGAATCTCAGATTTGATCGCTGTTCCCGGTCTTATTAATTTAGACTTTGCCGATGTAAAAACTATCATGCTGGACACAGGGATAGCCCACATGGGCATTGGCAGAGGAACCGGTGAAAATAAGGCCGAAGAAGCGGCTAAGCAGGCAATATCCAGTCCGCTCTTGGAAACATCCATTGAAGGTGCCAGAGGAGTACTTCTGAATATTACAGGCGGAGCGGATCTAGGCTTGCAGGAAGTCAATCTTGCAGCGGAGCTTATCCAGGCATCTGCTGATCCCGATGCAAATATTATCTTCGGTGCCGTCATCGACGACAACCTCAAGGACGAGTTGATAATAACCGTTATCGCAACCGGATTCAATAAAACCGATCTTAAGCGTCCCGGCCAATTGTTTGGCTTCGATCCTAAAAAGAATGCTGAGCCCGTGCAAAAGAATCCGATCATAATAGACGAGGATGTAGAAGGTCCCGAAATTCCAACATTCTTGAAGCGCAAAGGCTTCAGATAGTACATACAACTGTTATCCATAATATGCTTTGCACATTATAGGTGAAGAAACTATCAAAACTGTCATTCTGAGCGAAGCGAAGAATCTGGCGAAGAATCTCCTTCCACAGAATCTTCAGATCTCTGGTGATAAATCTTCCCGGGACATACCGAAGAACGGCATGTCCTCTTTTTTGCGGATTACGAGATCTACGATGCTGGATCTTACTATTCTTGTTGACAGGCAAATCCCGTGATTGTAAAATAGTAAGGCATGCTGGTGTAGCACAGTCGGTAGTGCAGCTGATTCGTAATCAGCAGGTCGTGCGTTCGAGTCGCATCACCAGCTCCAGAAAACCCTTGGAATAGTAAAATCCCAAGGGTTTTTGTTTGCCTGCCTTTAATTGATGACAGAAGTCAAATAAAAAACTTGTCAAAATCAAAAGTTTTTTCTGTAAAGAGAAAAAACTTTTGATTTCTCGCTGCTATTGTCGTATAATAGTAATAAAAAGGAGGCGCAGCCATGATCGAGCGAAAGGAATATTTAAATCGGTTAATCGCGGGCAGGGAGAAAAAGGTAATCAAAGTAGTGACCGGTGTGCGGCGATGCGGCAAATCAACTCTGTTTCAGCTTTACATCGATTACCTTAAATCTACGGGAGTTACCGATGATCAAATAATATCGGTCAATTTGGAAGATCTTGATTATGAGCATCTGCTGAATTATAAAGCTTTATACGAATATGTTAAGGAACGCTTGCGAAAAAATAAGTATACTTATGTTTTTCTCGATGAAGTACAAAACTGCAGGGATTTTGAAAGAGCAGTTGACAGTTTATATATCAAACCAAATGTGGATGTATATATAACAGGTTCTAACGCATATATGCTTTCCGGGGAGCTTGCCACACTTTTATCAGGACGTTATATAA
>JAAYNO010000017.1 GCA_012520855.1 Clostridiaceae bacterium
AGCCCGAAGACCTTTCCTACCACCCTTATGAGCCCATTCCATGCAAATCCGCCTGCTGCAATCCCACCGCCTGCAACTCTCTTTGAAGCAATCAGTTACATGTACTATTCTCAATCACTAGTTTATTTTTTTACTTATTGTTAATAACAATACTTCAAATTGCATTGGCTGTCAAGGAATTTTCGGTGAACTGTTTGATACTGTTTGGTAATCTGCTGGTCTTTTGCACAGTTTGACGGGGCTGATATCACAATCGGTGGCGCCAACCCTGTCCCTTGTCACACGGTACTATTTTGTAAGAGATTCCATTCTCCGAACTGCTTCTTCCCCGTTTTCATATGCTGATCTTAACAATGATACGATTCTTGCTCTGGTTTCGGGAAATGTTGCATCCTCGTTTGTCTTGATCCTGAAGGCTTCCATCCAGGCATTGAAAACGTCCTTGTAAATTTTTGCTAACTCAGTTTTTTCGACTTTTCCAAAATACCTATAAGCGTATTCTTTCAATGCGCCGTATGTACCAAGAAAATATTCCGCGTTCCATGATGCAGAAATATCGGGGTTTTCATCAAATATCCTGATCAATGCAGGATAGGCATCGAGTCCCTTTGCATTTTCACACCATTCTCCGCCCTTGAGATGGTTTACTGCCAGCTTCATGGTATCACGCAATATATCCTCTTTTGGTTTATGAGATATACCGGTTATGGTCAGAACCGAAAGAATCGGGATTTGGCCCTCTATGTCGTGCTGCATCTGCATCTTAATAATATGTGAAAACGTCTTTGCCTTCGTATCGTATGACCGTAAGCTCCGGAAAACGTGCTTCGAGAAGCTTTGACATTTCTTTAACAAATAGTTTTTCGGTTCCGTAATGTCCTGCGTCTATTGTGAAAATACCTTTATGCCTAAGTTCCTGGGCCGCATGGTATTTCAGGTCACCAGTGACTAATATGATCGGATTGAGGCTTACAAGCTTCTCCAGAATATTACTATCATATGAACCGTTATAAACTGCCACCCTTGATACCTTTTCAGGGATTTGCCCCACATACCTTATCACATCTAAAGAAAGCCTTGATTTGACAATATCAAGGAAAGCCTCTCCGCTCATGGGATCAATATCTCCAAATCTGCCGTTTCCATGCTTCTCCTTAAATTGCAATGAGAATTTTTCTTCCAGTACTTGTATATTCTCTATGCCGAGCTTTTTGCAGAGCAAATCGCTAAGACCGCCTGATGTCGAGTCAAAATTCGTATGGCATCCATACAGGACCAAATCGTTTTTTATTGCTTTTATAACAATATCGCCTTCTTCGCTGCCCTCTGCAAAAGATTTAATGCCGCCGAATATAACCGGATGGTGGGACAATATCATTTGACAATGCTGCTCAATGGCATGATCAAGAGCATCGTCATCAACGTCAAGGCAAACAAGCACATTTGAGATATCCGCGTTTTTACTTCCTAAAATAAGCCCGCTGTTGTCGTAGCTATCCTGAAAGGATATAGGAGCTAATTCCTCCAAAAAAGAAATAAGGCTTTCCAGCTTCATTATAATCAACCTCCTAAAGAGTGCAGAAGGTCTGTAAGCTCACTTAATAGCTTCTCTTCACATGAAAGCTGCGAGCGGTCTGCATTCGCTTCTGCTTTTTTCAATCCCAGGACGATCCTTCGCTGTTTTTTTATATGATTCTTTAACCAATCCTTTAGTAAAGGATCTTCGTTTTTTATTAACTTCTCCCCGATGATCTCATTGATTTTTTCCCATTTTGTTCTAGGCTTTCCGGTATAGTATGCAAGAATTACCTGATAAAGCTTGTCCCCTTCGTGGGTAAGCCTTTCGTCTTTGATTTCAAATCCTCTTTCCCATAAGAAAGGCCTTACAAGCTCCTGATTTGTCATGGGCTGAAGAATCAGGCAATTAGCCGCCTCAGCTTTGTTAATGGATTCCTGAATAAGCCTGGTTATAAGGATTCCACCCATACCTGCCAATATAATGACATCGGATTCATGCTCACTGATAGGTTCCAGACCGCTTCCAAGACGTAACTCCATGCGGTCCTCCAGCATATATTTTTTTACGGTTCTCATAGCTCTTTCAAGAGGACCGGTTTTTACATCACAGGCGATAGCTTTTCTGCAGCGGCGGTGAAGAAGAGCATAAGCAGGTAATAAAGCGTGGTCGGTTCCGATATCTGCGAGGATATCACAGGCTGGAATCATATCATATATCAGCTTCAATCTGCCTTTCAGAACCATAATTACCTCGCAGAAGGGCTGTCTCCCAAATTAAATGTGTCATTTCTGAAACCCAAAGGATCTCTGTTAGTAAGATCCTTCGCTTCGCTCAGGATGACATTGAGCACCAGCTTCCTTTGTCATTTTGAGAAATATTGTGTTATAAAATAAAAAAGATGATTGCTGTGCAATCATCTTTCCGTTTTGCTGGTGGGCCTTCAGGGACTCGAACCCCGGACCAACCGGTTATGAGCCGGTTGCTCTGACCAACTGAGCTAAAGGCCCAAATGGCTCCCCAAGTTGGACTCGAACCAACGACCCTGCGGTTAACAGCCGCATGCTCTACCGACTGAGCTATTGAGGAAAGTAATCGCACTTTTTTATGAAGCGCAAAATCTATTATACTGATAAAGCATCTAATGGTCAAGATTTTTTTTAATCTTTCATCATAAGTATCTGAAGTGCCATGTATCGTTTAAGCGTATTTTCAGTCTGGAGTGAAATATCTTCCAGAAACAGATTGTACAGCTCCCTGTTTTCCAGGATATATTTGGTTTCCAGAACCCGGTTCAAAAAACTGTTAATCTTTCTTAACACATCCAGATCAGACAGGGTATTAAGATTCCTCTCCTTTGCAAGGGTCAGCTTTAAAAGAGATGGGATTCTGGAGAGGTATTTGTCCTCGGTAGGCTCTATTCCCAGAAGCATCTCAATATCAATATCCAGCTCATGGATGATCCTAAGTATTATACCCAGCTTAGGATTTGTTTTTCTTCCGTTTTCTATCTGGGAAAGATATCCGGCTGATATTTCTATCCTTTTGGCAAATTCGCTCAAGGTATAGCCTTTCTCTTCCCGTTTTGACTTTATGACCTCTCCAACACTGATTTCCATTTTCAGCTCCCCTATTCCAAAACTACTCTGTGGAAGGATTTCTTGCCTTTTCGTACCATAATTTCATTATCTGAAAAATCCGATTCGGTTATTATTAAATCCACAGAATCTACCCTATTGTCATTTATTGAAAGCCCTCCCTGCTGGATCAGGCGTCTTCCCTCGCCTTTTGAAGGTACAAGTCCGGTTGATGCCAATAAGTCAATGATTCTTATTCCCTGGCCTATTAAGTCCCTGGAGATCATAACGGTTGGAATGTTCTCTTTTGATCCGCCCTTACCGAATAATGCCTCGGCAGCTTCTTTTGCTTTTTGAGCTTCACTTTCTCCATGCACTATTTTTGTGACCTCATAAGCCAGGATCTTTTTGGCTTCGTTTATCTGGGCATCCTTCCACTGGGCCATCTTTTCTATTTCAGACATCGGAACAAAAGTAAGAAGCTTCAGACACTTGATAACATCCGCATCGTCAACATTTCTCCAATACTGATAAAAATCATAGGGGCTTGTTTTTTCCGGGGCAAGCCATACGGCTCCGCTCTGGGTTTTTCCCATCTTTTTGCCCTCACTTGTTGTTAAAAGCTGGAATGTCATACCGTATGCTTCCACACCCTCAACACGTCTGATCAAATCAACCCCGCCTAGAATATTGCTCCATTGGTCATCTCCCCCGAGCTGAAGTTTGCACCCCAGATCCTGATAGAGCTTCAAAAAGTCGTAACTCTGCATGAGCATATAATTGAATTCGATAAAGGATAAGCCCTTTTCAAGCCTGCTTTTGAAGCATTCGGCAGAAAGCATCCGGTTAACTGAAAAATGAACTCCAATATCTCTTAAAAATGACACATAATTGAGGTCTAAAAGCCAATCTCCGTTGTTGACCATGATTGCTTTGCCCTCTCCAAAATCAACCAGGCCTTTCATTTGCTCACGAAAGCGTGAACCGTTATGATTTATTTCTTCCTGGGTAAGCATTTTTCTCATATCGGTTCTGCCCGACGGGTCTCCAACCATTGCCGTTCCGCCGCCTATCAGAGCAATAGGCCTGTGCCCGGCCTTCTGCATATGCGACATTACTATAAGCTGCAGCAAATGGCCTACATGAAGACTATCGGCAGTAGGGTCGAATCCTATATAAAAAGAAACCTTTTCGCTTCCCAGAAGCTCTCTTATCTTTTCCTCATGTGTTGTCTGGGCAATAAATCCACGTTCTTTAAGCATGTCAAAAACATTGTCGCTCATTTTTTTCTTCCTTTCCTCACGTATATGATTATTATACCTCATTTGAAAACAGTGTATTGATAATACTTAATTATAGAATAATATTATATTATATGCATCTGTTAATAGTCAAAGATAGCAGCTTTTAGGGAGTAAAACTTTTAAGACATGATACTTTGTGCTATAATTACAAAATAAACAGTCAAGCAAAGGGCTTGGCTTGATATTTGCCCTTAAAATAAGGAGGATGCTCTATGGATCGAAAACTTGGAGGCCGCAAAGAGCCGGGTGCTCCTGCCGCTTCAAAGAAAAATCCGGGCACAGGAATAATTTTGTTATTACTTGCTGTGAAAGCTTTTTTTATAGCATTGGCGATCGTTTTCTCTCTATTGCTTGTAGCCGGCAGTGCGGCTGCCGGTCTTTTAGGCGGAGGAGTATACGCTATTATTAAAACAACTCCTATGGTCGAATCTGAGCTGTTTAAAACCATGGGCTTCAATTCCTATGTATATGATGCCGATGGAAATGTCATTGCCGAGCTTAAGCGGGAAGAAAATCGTGTTTGGATTGATTATGACGAAATACCGAAAAAGTTGATCGATGCTTTTATCGCAATAGAAGATAAGCGTTTTGAAGAACATAAAGGAATTGATTTTAGAAGAATCGGCAGCGCGATCTTAACTTACGGTAAAAAGCTGTTAGGCGCTGATGTTGATATCGAGGGCGGAAGTACAATTACGCAGCAGCTTATCAAGAACCTGACCAAAAAAGACGATATAACTGTGCCCAGAAAGCTTCAGGAGCAATGGCAGGCTCTGCAGCTTGAAAAAGTGTTGACGAAAAATGAAATCCTGACCTATTATCTTAATAACATACCTATGGGCGGAAATTTCTATGGTATTGAAACGGCTGCCAAAGGATATTTCGGTAAGGATGTCCGTAATTTATCATTGGCAGAATGCGCCAGCCTTGCGGGTATTACCAATTGGCCTACGGAGTATATGCCAATCAATGAGGAAAATATAGAGGCAAATCTCGCAAGAACCAAGCTAACTCTGAGCCTTATGCTAGAACAGGGTAAAATTTCTCAAAGTGAGTATGAAGAAGCGCTTAAAGAAAAGATAAACTTCAATTACAACCCTGAAGCCGGTAAAGTAATGAAGACAAGTAATCAATCCTACTTTGTTGATGAGGTAATAAAAAGCCTGAAGAATTATCTGATGCAAACCGGTCATTATACCGAGCAAGCCGCATTGGACATCATTTATAACAATGGTCTTCATATTTATTCGACCATGGATCCTAAAATCCAAACTGCATTGGATGAAGTCTTTACTGATCCAGAATTCTTTTCATTCGACAATAAATACACTGATGAAATGCCTCAGGGAGCCATGGTTGTGATGAGCAAGGATGGTTTTGTAAGAGGTATATATGGAGGCCGTGGCCTCAAGGAAGGCAGCGTGTTCAACCGTGCCACACAGGCTGAACGATCTCCCGGTTCAGCCATAAAGCCTGTATTGGTTTACGGGCCGGGAATCGACACTAAATCAATAACAGCCGCAACTGTTGTTGATGATGTAAGACAGTATTTGCTGCCACCAAAAGAAGGTAAAGAAGAACCGGAAGAATGGCCTCGTAACGTTGAAAAAAAGAATTATGGATTAACCACAGCAAGAATTGGTGTTTTTAAATCCCGAAACGTAGTTGCAACCTTGCTTCTTAAAGATCATGTGAAACTGAATACTGCTTTGGACTATTTAAATAAGCTTGGCATAGACAGGCGAAACGAACAATACCTTTCAATTGCCATGGGTGGCTTTAATAAAGGAATGACCCCTCTTCAGCTGGCTGGTGCTTTTACGCCCTTTGCCAACAAAGGAGTATATACAACACCGATGTTTTTTACAGAGGTGAAGGATAATAGCGGCAAGACAATAATATCTATCAAGCCCGAAAGAACTCAGGTGTTTTCTGAACAAACCGTCTTCATCATGGATGATATGATGCAGGACGTTGTAGAAAGAGGAACGGCTTATCCCGAAGGAATTATTGAATACACCGATTCGGAAGGCAAGAAGGTGACAATACCCTCAGCCGGCAAGACAGGAACCAGTGACTCGACTTATGACAAATGGTTCTGCGGATTTACGTCCTACTACGTGGGTGTTAGCTGGTATGGCTATGATAAAGCCGTTGAGATACAAGATGAAGAAAAAGACAATGCCTTGCTTCTTTGGAATGCCGTAATGAACAAAATACATGAAGGCATGCCCCCTATACCGTTCTTTGAGACCATTCCTCCCAATATCGTTAAGCGAACGATTTGCATTGATTCGGGCAAGATCGCCGGTGATCTTTGCAGAAGGGATCCAAGGGGCGGCCGGGTCGTTGAAGAATACTTTATTGAGGGCACAGAACCTGCATATAGCGATATCTGTACTGTTCATGTCGAGTTTGACGCATGTACGGCTTCCCAGGACACACAAAAGCGTGATCTTCTCGCTACCGAATATTGTCCTGCTGAGACTGTTGTCAAGAAGGTCGGTATCAGACGGCCTGTGGAATACAAACCGCAATTCCCTGATGATCCTTATCCTCTTGACAGTATTTATGAAATCCCGGATGGAGAATACTGTACAGTCCATAACCATGGTATTCTTATTCCACCGATCA
>JAAYNO010000100.1 GCA_012520855.1 Clostridiaceae bacterium
AATACATCATAAAATGTTATACTCTTGATATTAATGTAAAGCAAATAAGTTTCTCCCATTAGCGCATAAAGATACTGATTACGGAATCTTATTGCTTCCAAATAATATGTCAGGGGTATAATTCTATGAAAAAGAGTGTCCTTTCTTTTCTTTTAGTGCTTGCAATTCTTACAGTTCCTTTGTTTTCAGCATCAATGGCAGCAGCCGCCAATGATGAGATTGAAAGTCTTCGGAAAAAAATCAAATCAATAGATGACATTGATACTACTATGTTTAGCAGCCTTGAAGGTGCTGTCCTAAAAAAATACACCGACGTCAAAAAAGGTGACTGGTATATGAGCGTTATGGTCAAGCTAGTGGGCTTAAGCGCTCTAGACGGCTCTTTAAATAACACTCTGGACCCATTTGATACCGTCACAAGGGCAATGTTTATCAAGTTGTTTGTCCGTGCCATGTATGGAACCGAAGGTCTTGAAGGATTAACACCTTCATTCAGCCATTGGGCGGCTCTGGATGTTAAAAAAGCTGAGGAAATAGGAATACTCTCTCCTGGCGAATATGTCCCGTCAAACTTGTCCAATCCCATAACCAGAGGTGAAATGGCCAGGATAATAGTAAAGGCATATAAAAAGTTTGAAGAAAACCCTCTCACCGAGGCTGAATGCAGGCCGCTGTCCGCATCTATTAAGGACTTTGAGCAAATAGCTGAAAGTCTTAAGGCTGATGTTTTGATCGTATATGGTTCAGGGATAATATCCGGCTATACCGACGGACGATTTGCCGCCGATGATGTGGCAACAAGAGCCCAGGCGGCCGCCTTTATCATAAGGTATCTGGACAAGAGGGAAAGAGCGAAGGTTACCATACCGGGGAATAAAGCTGAAAGAGAGCCTATGATACTTAGATACGACGACCCTTACAGACCCATGGCAATAGAGGGAGATACCTTTATCAAGCCTGACGGAACCAGTGTGGTATTAAAGATCGGCCCTTCAGGAGTGCTGGGTGAGGAGCAGGGCTGTGCCACAGAGATTGGAAGAGCCCATCCGAACGGCAAACTAATCGAAGATGGTGATTTAGGCTCTAATGAGAAGTTTTTAGGACAACCATACCTTGTAGATGAGAAGACAGGGGAGGGGCACTATATAAGAGAATGGCATGCAATAGCGGAAAGATTGGGTGATGAAGCTTTAAAAAAACTCGGCCATCCTGAGGAAGGAACCACATATGGTCCCTGGCTTATATATATGTATGGGCAATGGTGCTGGATAGGTCCTGTTTAAAGGAGGCTGAAACAATGACAAAAATAAAAAAGCTGTTAGCACTAACACTTTCTATTTTTCTTGTTGCTTCTGTTTTATCCTCACCATCTTATGCCGGAAACAACGATAGCCTTCCCTCCTATGGCTATTCGGGGAAAGGCGATGATAGATGGAAGTATAACTCCAATTATTCAGCAATGAGGATATCATTTTACTGGGCTCCTGATGAAGACGCCTTTAATTCGGGAGAAAATGTTATTCAAATAGGTAAAACTACGGATGTATCCAAAACAGGACCTTGGTATCATGTTGATTTGTACACAGGACGATCAATTTATTGGTATATGAATCAAGGAAACATTGACTTAGGAAGAAAATACAAATCTATTCCTTCGGATATTATTCCCTACGACTGGGCAGGTTACGGCGACAGTCCGGATATCCAAAGCATAGTAAGTAAAATGCCCGATGTCTGGACAGGTACAAAAGCCCAGTGGGACAATTGGTTTGAAGGACCAATCGATCCTGTGACAAATGAATTGGGATATGAAAATATCCCCGACATCGCAAAACTTTGCGGTGCCGAAATAACGATTGAAGACTTCAAGAATGGTATCTTCACTGAACGTGAGTTCAGGTCTGAACCCGGCATATACAAAG
>JAAYNO010000101.1 GCA_012520855.1 Clostridiaceae bacterium
TGATTTGGAGGAATAATTTATAGATGAAAAGACTAATTGAATGGCTATGTACTCTTCCTATACTAAAAAAACTTTTTACTCCTGAATCGCTGGCACAATTTTTAAGATACATTTTTGTGGGGGTTTTTTGTTTTACCATTGAATACACACTGTTTATTATTCTCAGAAATGTTATGACGATTGGCGAAGTTCTTGTTAACGTAATAGTCTACACTATAATCTTCTGGTTGAACTTTTTGCTTAACAGGTTCTTTTCTTTCAGGTCAAAAAGCGATTTTAAGCGGCAGCTATTCCTGTATGGCCTATTATTCTTCTTTAATTTGGTAGTTGGGAATGTACTTCTGTTTTCAGGCATCCGAAGCTTATTGGTACTTCTTAGCGGTGAGGGCTCATGGCCTGTTTTATATCTTCCAAAGATACTTATAATGTTTTTTATTATCTCATGGAACTTCATTCTGTATAAAAAGGTTATATATAAATGAATTCCGGCATCTGCGGTACACGCTATAGATAAGCAGAAATTCCGAGGAGGGTCAATATGGATATTGCAGTAGTAGGAGCCGGTATGACAGGTCTCACAGCCGGTATAAGGCTTTCCCAAAATGGACACAGGGTCACAATATATGAAAAGGAGCCATTTATCGGAGGACTTGCTTCGTCGGTTCGGGCTGGTTCAGCAAATGTAGACAGATTCTATCACCATATTTTTGTAAGTGACACTGATATACTGGCGCTTATTAACGAGCTTGGATTAAAAGACAGTATTGATTGGTATGAGCCGAAAAATGCTATTTATCTTGATTATTTCTTACATCCATTTACCTCCCCTGTTGATCTTCTGCTCTTTAAACCCCTGGACTTAATATCCAGAATACGTATGGGGCTTTTGGTTTTATCCTCCAAATTCATCAGGGACTATACGCCCTTTGAAACTGTGACCGCAAAAGACTGGATAATCAAACGCTCCGGGAAAAAAGCATATGAAAAAATCTGGGAGCCTTTGTTAAAATCAAAATTCGATATTGATTCAGACAATGTTTCCGGGACCTGGATATGGAATAAATTCAAGCTAAGAGGCTCGTCCAGAGGAAAAAACATCGGTAGGGAAAAGCTTGGATACATGGACAACGGTTTCATTGTTTTATTGGACAAAATGGCTGACTATATTAAGCAGCAAGGAGGAAGCGTCAAACTATCAAGTGAAGTAATATCGATCAATAAAACTGAAAACGGAAAAATTGAGCTTAAAACAACGGCTGGTATATCATATTATGACAGAGTTCTGTTTACGGGAGCTCCCAGGCTGCTTGCAGATATATGCCATGAACTGCCTTCCAGCTATTCAAAAACACTAGAAGATATTAAATATAAGGCTAATATATGTTTGATCCTGGAACTGGAAGAAAGCTTATCGCCCTATTATTGGATAACAGTTTCTCAAAAGGGTTTCCCGTTTGTTCTTGTGATCGAACACACGAACCTTGTGGGAACCAATGGGTACGGCTCTCATATCGTATATCTTTCAAGGTATTGTGATATGACCGATCCCATATATTCTATGTCCGACCATGAAATAATCAGTAAGTTTATAACCGGCTTAAAAATAATTTTCCCTAATTTCAATGATAATAATATAATCAAAGCTTCCTTAAGCAAGGCTCCTCTCGCGCAGCCTGTAGTAACCTTGAATTACAGCAGTAGGATCCCCGGTTTGAAAACCCCGCTAGAAGGTGTGTTTCTTGCATCAATGTCACAGATATATCCTGAGGATCGTGGTCTTAACTATGCTGTGCGGCTCGGAGAAAAAGCTGCAAATGAAATAATCGATGATTTGTAGTATACTGTTTTATGTAACTTCACTATTTATGGAGGTTTACCATGGAAAAAATCCTATGCTCAGTAATAGTTCCCATGTATAACGAGGAAGAGGTTATTCCTGAAACATACAGGCGGTTAACAAAAGTAATGGATGATATAAACGAAAGCTATGAGATCATCTTCATTAACGATGGAAGCCGCGACAATACAAAAGCTATGCTTTCAGAATTATGCAAAACTGATAAGCGTGTTAAAATGATAGATTTTGCCCGTAATTTCGGCCATCAGATAGCTATAACTGCCGGTATGGACTATGCGGCAGGAGACTGCATGGTCATTATTGACGGTGATCTTCAGGATCCTCCCGAACTGATCCCTGATATGATAGAAATCTGGAGAAGTGGCTTTGATGTTGTTTACGGAAAAAGAAAATCACGTCAGGGGGAAACCTTTTTCAAAAAGTTCACTGCAAAAATATTCTACAGGCTTCTTGGGAAACTTACTGATGTAGATATTCCGGTAGATACCGGAGATTTCAGATTGATTGACCGCAAAGTATGTGAGGCATTAAAACAACTTCCCGAGAGAAGCCGTTATGTAAGAGGACTGATGAGCTGGGTAGGCTTTAAACAAACTGCTATAGAGTTTGAGCGAAGTGAGCGCTTTGCAGGTGAGACCAAATATCCCCTTAAGAAGATGCTGAAGCTGGCAATGGACGGTATTATGTCATTTTCCTATAAACCCTTAAGGATTGCTTCCTACCTTGGAACGTTCCTTTCGCTGGCGAGCTTTTTATATCTAATATTCGTGCTTCTGCAAAAACTGATTTTCCCGGAATCAGCCCAGTCGGGTTGGGCGTCGATCATTGCCGTCAGTTTGTTCTTTAATGGTATCATCCTTCTTATGCTGGGCATTATAGGCGAGTATATAGGACGCATTTACGATGAAGCAAAGGGGCGTCCTCTCTATATCATAAGTGAGCTTAAAAATATGGAGGATCGCAAAGGCCCTCGCTTTAAAATAAATGAGTAATGGGGACGGTCCTTTTTACTCATTTTTGTTACATCGGACGCAAGATTTTTAAGTCGCAGTTGACTTAAAGTCGAGGCGGTCTTAGTAGCCTACTCCTATCAGAATGCCATAGAGGGACATACTCTAATCATCTTCGAATAATGTCTTGGAGCTTAATACACCGCTTTTCATAACTGCAGCCCTGAAAATCCTATTGTACATTGCGGGTATCTTATAACGCTTTGCTGAAATAGTTTTTATTAATGGCGCTATATTTTTCCTATATCTTTTTTGGAAGCCTTCGATCCCTGAAGCAAGACTAATTGCTAATTGATAAGCACTCTTTAGCGCAAAGCTTATGCCTTCTGCCGAACTGGGGCTAATAAATCCTCCTGCCTCACCTATCAAAGCGGCATGATCATTTCCGGTAATTATATCTTTTTTTCTGGGACGTACAAGATACGAGCCCTCTCGTTTGATACAATTTCCAAATTCAAATCCGTATTCTCTCAGATTGCTTTTCAGAAGTTCAAACTTTGCCTTTGCATCTTTATCTGGTGCAAGAGCCGAACCGATAATCAGTTTTTGGTCTTTGGAAATAGTCCACGAATAAAAATCGGTCACATTGCTGTCAAATACTGCCCCGTAGTACGGTATGGTCTTATCTGTTTCAAGCCATTCCTGGATCGCGATATACTTTTTAAGTGTATCCTTTTCGTCGAATATCTGCCGTCTGACACCGGACCATGCTCCATCAGCTCCTACCAAAAGCTTTACTTTTTCGGTAAAGATTCGATTCTTGTACATAAATGCTATTTCATATCCTTCCCTTGTTTCACTCAGGGAATTGAACCTGCAGCCAAGCGCCAGATCCACATTGTCCGGCACACTTGAAAGCAACCATTCATCAAAGCGCTGTCTGTCAAGATTAAAATAGAAGCGCTGGTAATAACGTTCCAGATAATTGTCAAAATCGATAGTCCTGACCAGGAATATCTGCGGATCAACCAAAACCTTTGTAGGAACAGCAAGGCCCATTTTACCAAGCATTTGCTGGGCATCAGGAGCAAGAAGACCTCCGCAGCATTTGCTTTTTTCGTTTTCTCCGTCTATTAGATCCCGCCTGTCCAGCAGAAGTATTCTATAATATTTTGGTAAAAGCCTTGCAAGGGTCGCACCTGCAGGACCTGCTCCAATAATTGCAATATCGTAAGGCATCAAAAATTAACCTCCAACGCAGAAATCACTCCATTTATTTTAACATATACAAATGATATAGAATAGTTCAGGCAATAGATTTTAAGGGTCCTGACCCTGTTGTCACTCCCTCAATGCATTGTTTTTAAAGGCTTTATCTGATAAAATAATCATAAATCAAACTGTATTAGGAGGTACAAATAATGAAAAGTTTAAAGGGTACAGAAACCGCCAAAAATCTATTAAAATCTTTTGCAGGTGAATCACAGGCAAGGAACCGCTATACCTTTTATGCCTCAGTTGCCGATAAAGAAGGTTACAAGCAAATCAGAAACCTGTTCATTGAAACTGCCGACAATGAAAAAGAGCATGGAAAAAGATTTTATAAATTCTTGCTTGAAGGCTTAAAAGAGGATCTTCCTGCTGATATTGAAATTACAGCGACCTACCCTGTAGCTCAGGGCACAACACTTGATAACCTTAAGGCTGCAGCCAGTGGTGAAAATGAAGAATGGAGCAAGCTATACCCTGAATTTGCTGACATTGCCGACAAAGAAGGCTTTCCCGAAATAGCCAATGCTTACAGAATGATAGCATCGGCTGAAAAAAGACATGAAACCAGGTTTTTAAAGCTTGCCAGCAATGTTGAACAGGGCATCGTTTTCAAAAGAGACGATAAGGTTTTCTGGAAATGCGGAAACTGCGGGTACATACATGAAGGCAGCAGCGCACCTGAAACATGCCCTGCATGCGTACATCCTCAATCCCACTTCGAGCTGTTTGTTGAAACCTATTAATTGAATGAATAAGATTAAAGGGGCTGTCTCAAAATAGACAGCCCCCCTTTATTATTGATGCAATAAAATTCTTATTTATAGTATCTGGTATAATCATGCTTATCCTTTTTTTCACTTAAAAAACCTGCTGCCATTGCAGTTATCGGAATCGTCAGTATAAGCCCTATGCTGCCTGCAAAGGAACGTACTACTTCACTTGCATAACCATCCTGGTTAATGATCTCATAAAACGGTATTTTATAAGCTACAAGAAGAATCAAAAGCTGGAGCGCCCCTCCGGCATAAGCAAGTATAAGTGTATTTGACATTGTAGCAATCATATCCCGTCCAATATTCATACCTGCTTTAACATGAGCAACTCTTTTTATTTCGGGATCGATATCCTTGATCTCAAACATTGCTGATGAAAGTGACATAGCAACGTCCATCGCCGCCCCAAGTGCGCCGATTAGTATGCCTGCAAAGAGCAATCCTTTATAATTGAAAGATATGTTTTGAGGTATATACATCAGCATCTGCGATTCTTCGTTGCCAAGACCGGTCAGCTTTGCCATTTCGCCTATCAATTGAGCCAAAAAACCTGCCGCCACGACTCCGCCCGTGGTTCCTATAACGGCTGCAAGAGTCTTTTTATTATAACCACTGACCAAAAGCAAAGTTACACCTGTAATTGCAATACATACCCATATCGAGATAAACACCGGATCAAACCCTTTAAGGATAAGCGGGATAAGTATGTATATTATTGCAAGTATAGTCAACGACAATGAAATCAGTGCCTTCAGGCCCTTTAACCTGCCAACAGACAGGATTATAAGCCCGAAGATTATAAGAAGCAGCAAAAGATAC
Source organism: Clostridiaceae bacterium (assembly GCA_012520855.1). GTDB lineage: Bacteria > Bacillota > Clostridia > DSM-8532 > DSM-8532 > DTU059. The sequence continues at coordinate 5,673 of JAAYNO010000101.1, forward strand.
TTGTCCCTTACAACAGAATAAATAAAAGATTGGGTTATATTGCCTTTTTCGTCCAGTTCAAGTATTAATAATACTTCATCTCCCGGCTTCAATTTGGTATTTTCTTCGCTTTGGCTGATATACATACTTAAATCGTATTCAGTAGTTATGACTTTATTCTTATATGGACCATCGGTTATGATCTTTACTTCAAGAACCTGAATACTGCTGGTTATGCTCCCTCCGGAATAATCAATACCTTCCTGACGATAGTCCAGTACCTTTATGACCTTTCCTCTTACATTTACCGCAGGTGTTTCATCGGCAAAATTATCGCTTGAAAAACCTGGTGTTATTGACAATACCATAATAGTAAAATATATAACTGCGAACAATATGATTTTATTAATGACCAACCTATGTTTTACCACGTTGATATCCTCCAAAAAAAGCAAGCCCTATTCATTGGATTCACTATCTTTCCTGACTTCCTCTTTAAGACCTCTTCCCTCTATTGAAAGTAATATAAGCGTTGAAATCACAAGCACTGTTGTTACGGCCAAACCGCCTTCCAGTCCAAAAGCGCCGCCATTTATAATAGTGCCGGCTTCTTTTGCCTGAAAAGAAAACAGAGATACTTGTACAGGCATACCACTTACCCTGATACCAAAAACATTGCCCTGGACAAAGTTCCAGGCTGTATGTACAGCGCATATACCCCATATACTGTTCATCTTCAGAGTATATATCGAAGCAAAAATGCCAAACAGAACCAGATTTATCAGGGACAGAACATCAATTCCGTTATTGTAAATGTGAAGCAGGGCAAAAAGCACTGAGTTTGTTAAAACAGCCAGCAGTATTGGACTTCTATTGGCAACAGAGATCATAAAGTATCCCCTTAAAAATACCTCTTCACTCATGCCCTGAATTATAAAGCCTGCTAAAAAGGCCAATAGCAGATAAATACCATCTCCCAAAACAAAACCGTTATAAGTGAGAGTACCGCATAAAAAAGCAATTAGTACGGCTACAGAGAACATTAATAAGCCAATGAAAAGCCCTGTTAAGTAATCAGAAACGGCTTTTTTTCTTGTAAAGCCCATTGAATACAGATTGCGCTTTTCTATCGATCTGCAATAAATGATGGCAAATATAGTTATAATTATTGTTAGAAACAAATTTGGAAGGGCTAAATCGCTTTGTATTTCGAAATTGAAATTTTTCATTGCCTCCGGATCGTTCAAATCAATGGCACCGCTCAAGCCTGCTTTAAACCCATATACTGCTGCAAAAACTAACAGTGGTATAGCCATGGCAACTTGAGACGCTAAAAAAACTCCAAAAAATATGAGGACCTGAATAATAAAATGCGGCTTGAACTGTGCCTTTTGTGCTTCGAGAACAATGGGCGGACGCTCCCTGAATACTGTCAGCATGGATTTCCTCCTATATAAATCTAAACCTTATAATATAGTATCATATTTTTATTCACTTTCTAAAGTAAATATATTCGATAATTCAAAAAGTTAAAGTGATAGAACTGCCGATTATAGACAGGTTGTGAAAATAATTAACGTTTTTTGACATGATCCTCTGGTTGCATCTGTAAATTTATGCATGTTAAAATAGCTACAGCCAGCTTTTTTACAGAATGTACCCCCGCTCTGTTCTTTGTTCATTAGGTACCTCGGTATTATTAAATAAAAATTTTTTGCGGAGGGATTAGTATGTATTTCACCGAACAAAAAATAAAAAGAATATTGCATGACTTAGAAAAGCAGATTTATCCGGATACAATCCAAATTCGATCCTATAAAATGAAAAAAGGGCATGATCCCGGTAACGAGTGTCCGGATCTGGATGTCAGCCAATGGGATGACTTTCATGCAGGCAGCAGATGGGGCGGCCGCGATATGCATTATTGGTTCAGAACAAAGGTATCCATTCCTGAAAAATTTCATGGAAAAACAGTGGTATACCGTCTTGAAACTGGCCGAGAAGGACAATGGGATGCACTAAACCCTCAGTTTTTTATTTACGTGAATGGCAAACTGATACAGGGCTTGGATGTAAATCATAGAGAAATTGAGCTTTCACATTCGGCTGTTGTCGGAGAAACTTACACTATAGCACTTAATGCCTATTCGGGTACCAATGATGGTTTGGTGGAACTGCGCTCCCAAATCGCAGTTCTGGACAAAGAAACAGAGAAGCTTTACTACAACATCAAAGTCCCTCTTGATGCTGCGGCATTGCTGGATCCGGAAGACATACGGAAAATAAACATCCTGAAATATCTGGATCATGCCGTAAATATTCTTGACTTGAGGAAGCCTTACTCAGATAACTATTATCGTTCCATCCTCTCAGCAAATGAATACCTGGAAAGCGAATTCTACGGTAAATACTGCACAGATGATAAGATAACAGCCTGGTGCGTCGGCCATTCTCACATTGATGTTGCATGGCTGTGGAGGCTTGAGCAAACAAGGGAAAAAGCCGGGAGAAGCTTTTCCACAGTACTTAATCTTATGGATGATTACCCTGAATATATCTTTATGTCCAGCCAGCCTCAGCTCTACCAATTTGTTAAAGAGGATTACCCCGAGCTTTATGAGAAGATCCGCGAAAGGGTGAAAGAAGGACGCTGGGAGCCCGAAGGTGCCATGTGGCTGGAAGCCGACTGCAACCTAAGCTCAGGTGAATCTCTTGTTCGTCAGATTCTGTTCGGAACAAGATTCTTCGAGCGTGAATTCGGTGTGAAAAACAAGATCCTGTGGCTTCCTGACGTATTCGGGTACACTGCTGCTCTCCCTCAAATACTTAAGAAGTCTGGCATAGAATTTTTTGTGACCAGTAAAATCAGTTGGAATGAATATAATAAGCTGCCATACGATACATTTCTATGGGTAGGTCTGGACGGCACGGGTATATTGACACATTTCCTGACAGCCTGTTCACCGAATAAGAAATGGCTTCATTCCCATTCCACAACCTATAACGCTAATTTAAGCCCTGATGAGATTTTTGGCTCCTGGCAGAGATACCAGCAGAAATCATTACACAATGAGGTCCTTGTTTCTTATGGCTTTGGTGACGGCGGTGGCGGACCTACAAAAGAAATGCTGGAAAATGCAAGAAGACTTCAAAAAGGTATCCCCGGCTGTCCAAAGGTGAAGCTGGGAAAATCCCTTGAATATCTGGAAAGACTAAAAGAAAATACAATAAATAACCCCAGGCTTCCAAAATGGGTGGGAGAACTTTATCTGGAATATCACCGAGGAACCTATACCTCTATGGCAAGAAATAAGAAGTATAACCGGAAGAGCGAGTTTCTGCTGCAGGATGTGGAATGGCTGTCTTCCTTTAATCATGTAATCGGGAATGAAGTGAAATATCCCGCAGAAACTATCAATAAATGCTGGGAGATCGTTCTTCTAAACCAGTTCCATGATATACTGCCCGGCTCATCTATCAAAGAAGTCTACGAAGACTCTTTTGAACAATACCAGAAAGTATTTATAAAGGGACAATCACTTCTTCAAGCCTCCATCAAAGCAATTGCTGAAAAAATGGATCTTCCTCGAACTTCTGTGGTGGTAATGAATCCGCTTGGATTTGCACGGAGCGGCATTGTAACGGTGGACATCCCCGAGAACCGCGGTCTTTCCGATGCAGACGGAAATGAAGTTCTGCTTCAGCGGACAGATAGCGGAAAAACGATTTTTTATGCCGACAATATTCCTTCAAAGGGATACAAAGCATATTCACTTATCGAGAAAACTTGTGTACAGGATCCTGGCATAAAGCTGCAAATGGCCCCTAAAGAACTGGAAAACAGGTTTTTTGTTATCAAGTTCGACGATGAGTACAATATGATCTCATTACTTGATAAGAGGAGCAACAGGGAAGTGATCCGTAAAGGATGCCGTGCAAATGTGCTTCAAGCTTTTGAAGATAAGCCCTTTAATTTTGATGCCTGGGATATCAATATCTACTATCAGGATAAAATGTGGGAGATCAATGATGTTACCGATGCAAAGATAACGGAGAACGGGCCCGTTCGAATCTCGCTTCAAATAAAGCGTAAGTTTATGGATTCTGTTATTTGTCAGACCATTATCCTGTATAACGATATCCCAAGGATCGATTTTAAAAATACTATTGACTGGAAGGAAAAACAAATACTTTTAAAGACGGCATTTCCGGTAGATATCCATAGCGATAAGGCCTCATATGATATCCAATTTGGAAACGTTGAAAGGCCCACCCACTGGAATACCAGCTGGGACTATGCACGCTTTGAGGTTTGTGCGCACAAATGGGCTGATCTGTCCGAGGACGATTATGGCGTGAGCCTGCTCAACGATTGTAAATATGGTTACGATATCAGGGATGGCATAATGAGGCTTACACTGCTTAAATCAGCAATCGAACCCAATCCAGACGCAGACAGGGAAATCCATGAGTTTACCTATTCATTGTATCCTCATATAGGAGGATGGCGCAGCGGCAACACGGTTCAGATGGCATACTCTTTGAACTGCCCGTTGTACAGCCATATCGAGGAAGCTCATTCTGGCTCGTTGCCTTCCGAGATGTCATTGGCAAAAATAAACCGGGAGAATATCATTCTTGAAGTAATCAAAAAGGCTGAAGACAGCGATGATATCATTATACGGCTCTATGAGTGCTATAATAGGAGAACAAAAGCAACTCTTGAGTTTTTCAGGGAGTTCTCCGAGGTTCATGAGTGCGATTTATTGGAGAATGAAATAAAAACTGTTCCCGTATCAGGAAAAACTTTCGAGTTCGAGATAATGCCTTATGAGATCAAAACCTTCAAATTAAAGATTTAGGTTTGAATGAAGCGATATCAACTCAGATATTTTTGCTCTGCTCCTGTAAAAACCTTATAATATCCTCGGTTTGCGGAGGACAGCCGGGCAGGTATCTTTCAAAGCAGGATGTGCAGTTGCCTATTCCTATAACTCCTTTATAACCGCGGTAGGCCTGCCCTATGCAAATCTGGTCTGCGAATTTTTCAGTAATGCCTGAGGTATTCAGCTTTTCCAGTGCGCTTACAAGGTTACTGTAGCATGCGGAGCAGGCATCGGCCTCATCAACGATTCTCAGATATTTTTTATCCTTCTGGATGATTCTTGTCTCATCCGGCTGAATAGATTCGTAAATATTGACGATCTCGCTATCGTCACTCAATGGGCTGCCGATACCTTCATTTTGAGCCAGTTTGATATACTTGACCTCATCAGGCTTATAACCTAGAACCTGCGCAGCATAGCAATCCATCAATACAGGATCGAAGCCCAGTAGAATCCTGTTTAAGCTGGTTGGTCTTCCCCCTTCTTCAAAATACGGATCGGGACATATTCCGTCTGCTATAATCAAATCTTGCTTAATTATAGCATTCAGCCATGCAATTGGTTTATGCAGTCCCATGGTATGAAATCTTCTTTTTTCCGAATCGGGGATCAAGCCCTTGAGATTTTTCAACGCACAGGTGATTCCGGTCTGGCAATGACCTTTTATAAGCGGCACATTGATCAGGTAATCAATATCAA
>JAAYNO010000102.1 GCA_012520855.1 Clostridiaceae bacterium
ATTCAAGGTTTAGAAATACCTTTGCCGACGGAGTAAACCTCTGTGGAGGAACAAAGAACTCTCTGGTGCAGAACTGTCACTTCAGAAATACCGGCGACGATTCCATAGCCGTCTGGTCGGCAACATGGATCAGTTCAAATCCCTGCGAAGGAAATACGGTAAGGAACAATACCGTGCAATCTCCATGGTTGGCCAACTGTATCGCGGTGTACGGAGGAAAGAACAATACCATAGAAAACAATCTGGTTGTCGATTCAGTTGCTTTCGGAGCGGGAATCAATGTGAGTTCAAATTTTGATCCGGCTGATTTTTCCGGAACAACTACAGTTAGAAATAATACATTATTGCGTACCGGCTCCTATGAATGGAATATGAATTACGCAAGGGGAGCAATATGGGTATATGCGTGCCAGAAGAATATCAATGCATCGGTGCAATTCAGCAATAACGACGTATACGACAGCACCTACCAAGGGATATTCATCGAAGGTCCATATAACATAAGCAATTTGAGTTTTGACAATATCAGAATAGTGGGTACGGGAACATATGGGATCAACATCAGGAATACCGCTGTTGGATCTGCAAGCTTTAGTAATGTTTCCGTATCAGGCACGATATCGTCACCGTTATACAATGAAAGCACTAATTTCACAGTTATAAGAGGCAGCGGGAATTCAGGCTGGTAAACAATCAAGGCATAAAGAGGCGGACAGGTTAAAGTCCGCCTCTTTTGGTGTGCAAGGATTTAATAGATTCTATATAAAATAAGCAGCAAAAGGTATATTTTTTGGTAAAGATAAAAACAAGGAGTATATGTTCAAGATCGTTCTGTGCTATAATATCCTTATTAATTTTCACCAATAATCTAAAAGCCGGAGTTGATTTACAGTGGATAGAATTGAGATTAAAAAGCTTAACACTTCGTATAAGGAATTTTTGGATAAGGATGTTTTAGTCTGCGGTTGGGTACGTACGATCAGAGACACCAAAACCTTCGGGTTTATTGAAATCAATGATGGGTCGTTTTTTAAGAATCTTCAGGTTGTTTTTGATGACAGCCTGAGTAATTTTCATGAAATTGCCCATCTGAATATTGGCAGCGCAATAAAAGTAAAGGGAAAAGTTGTTGAAACCCCCCAGGCTAAGCAGCCTTTCGAGATAAAGGCAACAGCCGTTGAAATTGAGGGTACATCTCTTCCTGAATATCCTTTACAGAAAAAAAGACATACCTTTGAGTATTTAAGGACGATCGCGCATCTGCGTCCAAGGACCAATACATTCTCTGCGGTGTTTAGAGTGCGGTCTGTTTTAGCATATGCCATACATCGGTTTTTTCAGGACAGAGGTTTTGTCTATGTTCATACTCCTATTATTACATCCAGTGACTGTGAAGGAGCTGGGGAGATGTTTCAGGTGACCACTTTGGATCTGTCGGATCCGCCCAAAACTCAAAATGGCGAAGTGGATTACAGCCAGGACTTTTTCGGGAAACATACGTCACTTACTGTAAGCGGCCAGCTTGCTGTTGAGCCTTATGCCATGGCTTTTGGCAAGGTATATACCTTCGGTCCTACATTCCGGGCTGAAAACAGCAATACGACCCGACATGCGGCTGAATTCTGGATGATAGAGCCAGAAATTGCCTTTGCCGATCTTGAAGATGACATGAGACTGGCTGAAGATATGATTCGTTATATTATCAGTTATGTAATGGAGAATGCCAAAGAAGAGATGGATTTCTTCAATTCATTTATTGATAAAGGTCTGTATGATAGATTAAATGGCATATTGGATTCCGATTTCGGCGTGATAACATATACCGAAGCAATAGAGCTTCTTGAAAAGAGCAGTCAGCAGTTCCAGTATCCTGTTAAATGGGGTGCTGATTTGCAGACTGAGCATGAGCGCTATTTAACCGAGCATATTATGAAAAAGCCAGTATTTGTCATCAATTACCCGAAGGATATAAAAGCTTTCTATATGAGGCTAAATGACGATAACAAGACCGTGGCCGCAATGGATCTGCTGGTTCCCGGTGTTGGTGAAATAATTGGCGGCAGTCAAAGGGAAGAGCGACTTGATGTACTTGAAAAGCGTATGGAGGAAATGGGTCTTGAAAAAGAAGACTATAGCTGGTATTTTGATACTCGTCGCTTCGGGGGTACCCGTCATGCAGGCTTTGGCTTAGGCTTCGAGCGAATGCTTATGTACATGACAGGCATGCAGAACATAAGAGATGTCATACCTTACCCCAGAACAGTCAACAACGCTGAGTTCTAGGAAAACACAAGGGGACGGTTCTTCTGTGTCCATTCAAGAGCATCGGGGACAGTCCAAAGCCACTGAGAAAGTCGCACTATTAATGTCATCCTGAGCGTAGCGAAGGATCTTATAAGCTAACTATGCGGGTTTTAAGATTCTTCATTCCGCTTTCCGCTCCATTCAGAATGACAAAAAACAGAGTTTTTCAGTAGTTTCGGATGATCCTCTTCGCACATTTTGTGCAGTGAGGACGGTCTTCATGTCATTCTTAGAAGAAGCGACTTTGAGCCGCCGCGACGAAGAATCTTGGAGGGGGATATGATATACACCATCGAAAATGACCTGCTGAGGATACAAATAAATAGTCATGGAGCCGAATTATGGTCCATCTTTGACAAAAAGGGTGGAGTAGAGCATCTTTGGCAAGGAGACGAAGCATATTGGCCCAAAAGAGCACCGATCCTGTTTCCCTATTGCGGAAGATTAAAAGACAAACGCTATTTCCTTGATAATAAAGAGTATGAATCGGGCATTCACGGCTTTGCAGGCCATTATGATCATGCTGTCACTTTTCAGAATGGCAAGAGCATAGCCTTCCTTTTTGAAGACAATGAAGAAACGAGGAAGGTATATCCGTACAAATTTCGCTTGTATTCGGTTTTTGAGCTCAGCGGAATCAAGTTGACTCAGACACTGAAGGTGGAGAATCCAAATGCTGGCGATATGTATTTCAGTTTAGGATTCCACACGGGTTACAAGCTGCCTTTTGATGAAAGGCATACAATAGAAGACTACAGCATTGTATTTGATACCGATGAAACCCCTTACGAAATAATGTGCAACAGCTCTGGGCTCCTGAGCGGAGAGAAAAGGCTTTATTTTGAGAATAAAAGGTCCATTCCGCTGCATAACAGGCTTTTTGCCAACGACAGCTTCATTCTGGCAGGCTTGAAGTCAGACCATGTCTCAATTGTTGAGAAAGACACGGGAAAAGCTATCCGTGTTGGAATAAAGGGCTTTCCCTATACTGTGTTCTGGTCAACACCGGACGAGGTGAAATTTGTTTGCATAGAGCCGTGGTACGGGCTTCCCGATATGCATGACACTGACGGAGATTTCAGGAAAAAGCCCGGCATTCTGAAGCTTTCGCCATGTCAGTCTTTTTCCTGCCAGCAAACTATAGATATTTAACCAGGGGGACGGTTCTCTTGGTCTACTCGGCGGTCGCAAGAATCTTGCTCTGTTCGCCTTTAAACACCTAAGTCTATATGATCCACTGCCTCGTTATGCGACATGCCTCCGCTTACGCTCCGTCATGTCCCGAAGTGTGGTCTTTTTCTAACGGGTCGCCCAAACTTTTTCCATATACTCACTGCTCGGTGGTCATTTCCTTCGAAGTGTATCGGCTCACTGCCGCAAGAAACCTTGCACCCGCCTTTGGTAAACCAGAGTAAATTAGGGGGATGGTTCTCTTGGATTTTACTCATATGTCATTCTGAAGGAGTGCCAGCGACTGAAGAATCTTAAGTTTTCTCTGCTCAGGATGACAATTTTAAATAGAAACCTGAAGGACGATCCCCTCTGGTTTTCAAAAATGACATATAATGATTCATTCGGTAAATCTTTTGATCAGGGTGTTGCGGGTGAGATTTTCCAATTCGTCATCCAGGGGGGCAAGTCCCTGAAAATCTGGGTATTTGTTAAGAAGAGCAAGCATTATCAAATGATCTGCCAGGGCCGGGTTCTTAGGCAGCAGGCTGCCATGGGAGTAAGTACAGAAGGTGTTTTTATAGACAGCTCCTTCAAAACCATCCTCTCCATTGTTGCCAAAACCCTTGATAACTTTACCTAATGGCTTCACGCCTTCGCCTAAATAACTTTTTCCGGCGTGGTTTTCAAAGCCGACAACATAGCCGTTGTGATTCTGGGTCTTAAGAAAATCCACCTGAAAAACCAAGTTTCCTATTAAGCGCGTTTCACCGGCATGGGTCCACAAATTCAATGCGCCAATACATTCTATATCTTTTCCTGTATGAGTTCTGTAGTATTTGCCAAGGAGCTGAAAGCCTCCGCAGATAGCAAGAAAAACCTTGCCTGATTCAACAGCTTCGATAATGCCCTTGCGTTTATTATTCATTAAATCATCCTGAAGTATGGTCTGTTCATAGTCCTGCCCGCCGCCCATGAATATGATGTCATAGCCATCATAACAGAAGGTATCACCAATTGATATGTTTTGTACATTTACTTCGATATCCCGCCATTGGCAGCGCTTTGAAAGACTTATTATGTTTCCTCTGTCACCGTACAGATTCAGTAAATCGGGATAAAGGTGGCATATGTTTAACTCGTACATAATGAATATCCCCTTCTAACCGGCAAGCAATAAGCTATTCCCAGAATTCTTTAAGATTAAAGCGTTCCTTAAAGTTCTTACGAATATCAAGCATGGCTGTATATGTGGGGAGGATATAAAGAGTCTCTTTTTCCCCTGAAGCCTCGATCATTTTACTTATCAGCTTTTCGCTGTCATGCTCGATAAATATGTTTTCATGCTGGATACCGGCATATTTTAATCTTACCGCCATATCCTCAGCCCTGATCCCCGAAACAAAAAACTTACGAATCTTATTCGCTATAAATGACAAAATCTCAAAATCGACATCCCAAAGCCATGATATATCGGTGCCGTCGGCCAGCTTGTCATTTATTATAAATGCTAATACACAATTATCATTCTGGGTCAAAAGGTATCTGAGCACCTGGTTGAATCCTGTGGGATTTTTAACTAATATAAGCCTTAAGTTTCGTCCTTCCACATCAAGGGACTCCATTCTCCCGAAGCCGCATTCAAAGCCTTCCAATACATGAGTGAGTTCATTTTCGTCAAGGTCAAGGATACGGCCTATAGCGGCTCCCGCAAGAGCGTTATATATATTGTAAAGGCCGGGCAAGGCGAGTTTAACGGTTATTTTTCCCGAAGGCATCTGTATTTCTATGGTCGAGCTTAGATTGTCGTATTCGAGAATCTGGGTGCATTCAATTTGTGCATGAGGCCTTTCGTATCCGCAGGAAGGGCATTGGAAATGCCCCAGATGGCCAAAGAAGCTGGAATGGTAATTGTAACGTGACTTGCAATTAATACAGAAAGCTGCATCGGTATTGGCTTCTATATACTCATCAGGATAAACCTTATCGCCTAATCCGAAATATATAACCTGATTTGGAACGTCTCTGCCTAAAGACGCGCAAAGAGAATCGTCGGCATTCAATATAAGCTTTGTGTCCGGAGAGCCTTTGATCCCCTCTCTGACGTTGCTCAGGGTAGTATATAGCTCACCGAAACGATCAAGCTGATCGCGAAAAAAATTAGTGACAATAACCAATTCGGGCTTAAGCATTGGGGCAATCGTCTTGAATGCTGCTTCATCTGTTTCAAGAAGGGCAGTTCTGACCAGCGGCTTGCCGAACAGGGAAAGTGCGCTTACTATCGTTGTGGCAATACCACTTGATAAATTGGCTCCCGATTTATTGGTAACATATTTGATGCCTGCCTGGTCGAGCATACCGGCAACAATCCTAGATGTGGTCGTTTTTCCGTTGGTACCGGTGATCATTATTATCCTGAAACGGTCCGAAAACTCTGAAAAAAGCTCAGGACAAATTTTCAATGCTATTTTTCCGGGAAGGCTGGTACCGCCTCTTCCCATAAGCCTGAGAACAAACACCAAAAACTTGGTCATGATTATAGAAACGCCTATGCGAAACTTTACAATAAATTTTTTCATATCCTACTCCCGGGATACAAATGGTTGTCCTGATGCAGTTATTATATCCCTTTTATTCAGCAATAAAAACAGGGTAAATCTTTATTGGATTAAAATACTTCATTATTATACAATAATATAGAACAAACCAGGCTCTGCTAAGCTGTTCAGACTATATTCTTTCGGATATTATATAATAAGTTGATATTTAATTACAAGCTTGGCCGAAGTCTCAGGAGGAAAAGCAAATGAGCGGTAAACTATTGTTGATTGATGGAAACAGCATATTGAACAGAGCTTTTTATGCGATCAGAGGACCCAGAATGCTGACTAAAGCAGATGGAACACCTACAAATGCTGTCTATGGTTTCTTAAATATTTTAAATAAATATATTGAAGAGGAAAATCCGGATTATCTTGCTGTCGCTTTTGACCTTAAAGCTAAAACCTTCCGCCACAGCATGTATGAAGACTATAAGGCAACAAGAAAGGGGATGCCCGATGAACTTGCAGTCCAGCTTCCAATCGTAAAACGGGTCCTTGAGGCAATGAATATTTCAGTTGTCGAGAAGGAAGGTCTTGAAGCCGACGATATTATTGGTGTGCTGTCAAAACAGGCTGAAACAGACGGAATGAACGTTTCCATATTGACGGGTGACAGAGATGCCCTTCAGCTTGTGGATGAAAATATAACAGTTATAATACCTACAACTTCAAAAGGCACGACTACTACGACCAGATATACGCCAGAAGAGGTAAAATCGAAATACGGTATTGGACCAGAGAGCATGATTGAATTAAAAGCTCTCATGGGGGATTCTTCAGACAATATCCCCGGCGTGAAGGGTGTGGGTGAAAAAACAGCCCTTGGGCTGATCAAAGAATTTGGGAATATTGATAAGCTCTATGAGAATATTTCCTCTATCACGAAAGCAAAGCTCAGGGAAAACCTTCAGGAGTGTAAGGAATTGGCCTATCTGAGCCGTGAATTGGGAACCATATTGAGACATAGTGACGGCCTTGGGGAGGTCAAAGAGCTTGAACGCAAAGAAATTAAGAGAGATGAGCTGCTTGAGATTTTCAAAGACCTCGAATTCAATTCTTTAATAAAAAAGATGAATCTGGATAGCGGAGATTCGGGGACAAAAGCCATGCAAACAGACCGGGAGATTTGCTGTGAACACATAGAGGATCTGGGAAGGCTTGAGGATGTTATTTTGGAATTAACTCAGAAAGATGTCGAAAATGATGCTATTGTTTTCTTTCTGCCTTTGTTCCTGAAGACCGTAAGAATTGGCGGATATCTGAAGGCAATCTGTTTTGGTACAGAGAATAAAAGCTTCTATATTGAAGATATCGAGGAGTCAAGCCTTGTAAAAGCCTTCAAGCCTATCTTTAACAGCGAATCTATCACTTTGGTAACTCATAATGTGAAAGAGCTTTATATTTGGGCTCTGGGTCAAAATACCGAAATGACCGTTAATTTTTTCGATACTATGCTTGCCGAATATCTGATCGATGCATTGGCCGTGGATTATTCGATTCCTGCCCTGGCCGGAAAATATTTAGATATTCAGATTGAGACACCGCTGGAGATCAAACGCAGGGACAAGCAAATCGCAATGGAGCCTGAGACCGATAAACTGTCCCGATTTTTAAAAGATTCTCTTTCAGTTCTTGGACCCATATATGAAAAGCAGAAAGAGATCTTGGAAAATAGTGGGCAAAACAAGCTTTTCTATGAAGTGGAACAGCCACTGGCTCTTGTTCTGGGCAGCATGGAGCACCATGGCTTTAAGGTAGATCAAAAGAACCTTGAGGATTATGGCAAACGTCTCGATCATAGGATTCGTTCACTGGAACAGACTATTTATATGCTGGCTTGTGAGGAATTTAATATAAATTCACCAAAACAGTTGGGTGTTGTTCTTTTTGAAAAGATGGGCCTTAAAGCTTCCAAAAAGACAAAAACCGGTTATTCGACCGATGCCGAAACATTAAATGAAATATCTGATTCCCATGAAATTATCCCGTGCATTTTGGAATACCGGCAGTTGACAAAGCTTAAATCCACTTACGCCGAGGGTCTGGTAAAGGTTATTAATCCTGATACCGGCAGGATCCATTCCAGTTTTAATCAAACCGTTACCTCCACCGGAAGAATATCGAGTACCGAGCCTAATCTTCAGAATATTCCAATTCGCACCGAGTTGGGAAGGGAAATCAGACAGGCATTTGTTCCTGAAGAAGGGTTTGTTTTTGTTGATGCTGACTACTCTCAGATTGAGCTCAGGGTCTTGGCTCATATTACAGGTGATGAAATGCTTAAGAAGGCTTTTACCGAAGGATTGGACATTCATTCTTTGACTGCATCCCAGGTTTTCGGAGTATCGATAGACAAGGTCACACCCGATATGAGAAGAAGCGCCAAGGCCGTTAATTTTGGCATCGTTTACGGGATAGGAGATTTTTCGCTGGCAAAGGATATCGGGGTCACAAAGAAAGAAGCTGCCAGGTATATAGACGGGTATCTCTCCACTTATCCGAAGGTCAGGGATTACATGAGCGATATTGTAGCATCGGCCCAGGAAAAGGGTTATGTAAAAACAATGCTTAACAGGATACGTTATATTCCGGAACTCAAATCACCTAATTTCCAGGTTCGGGCTTTCGGTAAAAGGATCGCCATGAACACGCCGATTCAAGGCAGTGCCGCAGATATAATAAAAATAGCCATGGTCAAAGTCTGGCGCGAACTAAAGAAAAAAGGACTTAAATCGCGGCTTATTCTACAGGTACATGATGAACTGCTTGTAGAAGCTGCTATCGATGAGCTTGAACAAGTAAAGGAAATTGTAAGGTGTAATATGGAATCGGCTGTGGAGCTGGGGGTTCCGTTGATAGCCGATGTATCGACCGGAGCTACATGGTATGATGCAAAATAGACCAGAGGACAAACCAGATGGACGATTCGAAACTGCTGAAAAATTCCAGGTTTTGTCATTATGAATGGAGCGAAGCGGAATGAAGAATCTTAAAAACCCGCATAATCAGCTAGTAAGATTCTTCGCCTATAACATACAAAGTATGTTCTTTGATCAGTAATGACATTTATGGAACAACTTTTTTAAGTGGTCTCGAACCACCTGGTAGCAACACTGGTTAAAAAAGGGTAGTGTGTATAGCTTATGACGATTATTGGTATAACAGGCGGAATTGGAGCGGGGAAGACTTCCGTATCCGAAATATTAAGAGAGCTGGGAGCGGTTATAATAGATGCCGACCAGATATCCAGAGAGGTTACAGAGCCTCGTAAACCTGCATGGATTGAAATAAGAAAGACCTTTGGCCCCGATGTTTTTAACGAGGATGAAACTCTGGACAGAAAAAAACTCGCCCGAATAGTTTTCTCATCGGAAGAGAAAAAGCTTAAGCTTGAAGAGATCATTCACAGAGAAGTGGTTGCAAAAATCGAAGAAACACTTAAATCATTGAAGAACTCTGGCTACGATGGTGTTGTAGTGCTTGATGTGCCAATTCCAATCGAACGGGGATTCATTGATATAGTCGACAGGATATGGGTCGTATTTTGCAATGATGAGACAAGAATCCAAAGAGTGATGAAGCGAAGCGGTATAAGCCGCGCAGATGCCCGGGAACGTATAAATTCACAGCTTACCCAGGATGAATATAAAAAGCTTGCCCATGAAACAATTGAAAATAACGGCAACTTCGATGAGCTTAAAGAAAAAGTGACAGCCTTGTATAACAAACTGAGTCTGAGTCTTGAGTAATGGGGACATTTCTGACAAAGTAAACAAAGAAAACAATATAACCGGACCTAATTTTGACTTGTAACCTTTACGCAGTTATTGTAAACTAAGTGGGAAAGTTATGGAAATAATAAGGGGGGTCATTATGAAGAAAGCCATGTTTGAAAGGGATATTTTATATCCTACACAGAACCCGCTGGAACCCGGAAGTGTGCAAGTAACAGTATATTCACCTGAGAATACGGGAGGTCTTCCCATTGTTATTAAAGCCAAGACCAATCACAACCCTGTTGATTACGTCATGGAGATTATTTCAATTCTTCAGACCGATATATTTGACAGAATAAGAATCGATATCCGCACAAGCGGAATAATATACTTTGTTCCTCACGATAAAAATGCTTCATGCTGCAGAGTATGTTTTACCGATAAGGACAAATATATTTGTGAAGAGGTTTTGGATGCTGAAATCCTCATTTAAGCAGGGTGTATTATTTTATGTATAACCTTGATTTATGAGATGATTCTGATACAATTATACTGATTGGCTGTGATTTTTTTCACAATACTAACAGAAGGAGTTGAATTTTTATGCCACTTGTAAATACTACAGAAATGTTCAAGAAGGCATATGAGGGCGGATATGCAATAGGCGCCTTCAATGTTAACAACATGGAAATCGTTCAGGGTATAACCGAAGCAGCAAAGGAAGTTAACGCTCCCTTGATCCTGCAGGTTTCCTCAGGTGCAAGAAAGTATGCCAACCATACTTATCTTATGAAACTGATTGAGGCAGCCCTTGCTGAAACCGATCTCCCTATTGCCGTACACCTGGATCATGGTGATACCTTTGAGCTGTGTAAATCATGTATTGATGGGGGTTTTACCTCTGTAATGATTGATGGTTCACATCTTCCGTTTGAAGAAAATATTGCTCTTACCAAAAAGGTAGTCGAATATGCTCATGCCCATGGGGTCACTGTTGAAGGTGAGCTTGGTCGTCTTGCAGGTGTTGAGGATGATATCAAGGTTTCCGTTGAAGATTCATCTTACACCAGACCCGAAGAAGTTGAAGAATTTGTAGGCAGAACAGGCGTTGACTCTCTTGCCATCGCTATCGGCACCAGCCATGGAGCTTTTAAATTCACCGGTGAACCTAAACTACGTTTTGATATCCTCGAGGAGATATCGAAAAAGCTTCCCGGATTCCCAATCGTTCTGCATGGAGCCTCGTCTGTTATTCCTGAATATGTTGATATGATAAATCAGCATGGCGGTGAAATGCCAGGCGCAAAGGGAGTTCCCGAAGAAATGCTGAGAAAAGCTGCTTCTATGGCAGTTTGCAAGATCAATATCGACTCAGATCTTCGCCTTGCAATGACAGCTACAATCCGTAGGATATTCACCGAATCACCTGCTGAATTTGACCCCAGGAAATATTTGGGACCAGCCCGCGCAGAAATCAAGAAGCTTGTTAAAAATAAGCTTATCAACGTTTTGGGTTGTGCCGGAAAAGCATAAACAATGATTTAAAAAACCGCTCCTTTTCTATGGGGCGGTTTTTATTTTGGCCTGGTTATCGTTTTGGCTATTTCCAGTAATGTTTGACGATCGTTCAGTTCCGGCTTTTCAAAAACACATAACGATAGTATTGAGAACATATCCTTTATTTCTTTACCTTTGTAACCGGCGTCCTTAAGGTCTGAGCCCGACAGGGACAACTTGATCGGCGGCATTTCACGGATCATTTCGGAAAAATCTACGTTAGTGTTTTTATGAGGATTGATTATACTCAAAGCTTCAAAAACATCGGCTGTGACCATTGCACCGAATTCGCCGACTGCTTTCCTTATATTTCTCGGGCTTGCCGGACCAAAGCTCTCCAGGCATTTCAAATAGGCTGAAACGCTTCTTTTAGTTTCATTATCATATTTAAGGTCATTTAAAAGCTTCCTTGCCCTTTCCTGCTTATGTGTTTCAAATGAAATATAAAAAAGCAGAGCAGTAAGTATCAGCCTCTGGTTGATTGAGCCGACAAAATGATTTGCAAGGGTGAGCCACATAGAAGACAGGCTTTCTATAAAGGGAAAAATTGCCTCATATAATCCCGTTTCCCATAGAAGGCTTATTTTATCAGGTGATGGTGACTCAAGGATTTTATTTAGTTCAGTCTGGATTCTTTCTTTGCTGATATGGGAAAGGTCAGCCGAAAGTCTGGTAATGGCCTCTTTAGTATATTCATCCATGTTAAAATCCAACTGGGCGGAGAAACGTACAGCCCGAAGCATTCTTAGAGCATCCTCCGAAAACCTCTTATATGGATCACCCACGCAGCGGATGACCTTATTACGTATATCATTCAAACCTCCAAAGGGGTCAACAAGCCCTTCCTCCGGGTGATATGCCATGGCGTTCATGGTAAAATCCCTGCGGGAAAGATCCTCAGTCAGTGAACCGGCGATATAAACATGGTCTGGACGCCGGTGATCGCTATAACCTGATTCCTTGCGCCAGGAAGTGACCTCGTAGGGCAAATGGTCTATAACAACAGTAATTGTTCCATGCTTAAGACCAGTATCAAAAGTTTTTCGAAAGATAGACTTAATGATCTGGGGGCTGGCGTTTGTTGTTATATCCCAATCCGAAGGAACCCTGCCAATAAGTAGATCTCTGACACAGCCGCCTACAATATGCGCTTTGTAGCCGCATTCATTGATAATGGAAATAATATATAGAATATTTTTGGGTAAACTAAAGTCCATAATCTGCTCCCCAAAAAAAGAGTTGTTGGCGTAACCATGTAATTTATGGTATAAATAAGTGTATCATGATTTATTTATGATTATACCATGTTGTATGCCATTATTAATATATAATAGTTTTTGCAGTATAATTTATTATACTGTTGATGCCTTAGTTTTGGACATTAGATAGTTGGGTGCTTGACCCGGATTTTGTTTATGAATCGTTAAGAGTCGGAGGCTCTTTTGTTAATATTAAATTTATAGTCGGATTGTGTGCATTTGCCAGTGGAAATTTATACATGGTAAAAGCAGATTAAAGCATGCCTGCAGGGTTCTTTCAGGACTATGGTGTTGCTGCTTTTTTGTGGATTTCTAAGATGACAGAGCTTTTCCGAGCGTGTAAATTTAAAATAAAAAAGTTGAAAAGTCGAAATTACAGTTTCGGAGGTTTTTTTGTGGCGACAAAGAAAAAGAATAAACTAAAGGTTATACCCTTAGGCGGTATGGAGGAAATTGGGAAGAACATTATTGTATTTGAATACGGTGACAATATCATTGTGGTTGACTGCGGTCTTGCTTTTCCCGAAGATGAAATGCTGGGAATTGATTTGGTTATCCCCGACATAACTTATCTTGAGAAGAATGCTGAAAAAGTGCATGGTATTGTGGTCACCCATGGGCATGAAGATCATATAGGAGCCCTGCCCTATGTATTGAAACGTTTACCGGTACCCATTTATGGAACAGAGCTGACACTTGGTTTGATCGAGAATAAATTATCGGAGCATGAGCTCACTGAACCTGTTGATCTCCGAAAGATAAAAGCAGGCCAAACAATACAGTTAGGGCCATTTAAGATCGAATTCATCCACACTACTCACAGTATAGCCGATGCTGTGGCTTTAGCCATTGATACCCCGGTTGGGATGGTTTTCCATACAGGTGACTTTAAAATTGACCAGACACCTATTGAGGGTGATCCGATAAACCTGGCACGTATGGCCGAGCTTGGGAAGAAGGGGGTTCTTCTTTTAATTTCAGACAGCACTAATGTTGAAAGACCCGGTTATACTATGTCCGAGAAAACAGTGGGCGAAACCTTTGACAGTGTTTTCAGGGGAGCCGGCGGGCGTATTATCGTAGCCAGCTTCGCTTCCAATATCCACCGAGTCCAGCAGATAGTCAATTCGGCTACGAAATATGGAAGGAAAGTGGCATTGGTTGGAAGGAGCATGTTAAATGTAGTTCGAACGGCTGTAAAGCTGGGTTATTTATCTTTTCCCGAGGATACTATAATCGATATTGACAGAATAAACAAGCTAAAACCCGAGCAGGTCGTTATAATAACCACCGGCAGCCAGGGCGAGCCGATGTCGGCGCTGGCGCGTATTGCCTCATCCACCCATAAGAAGGTCGAGATAACAGAAGGGGATCTGGTGATTATTTCTGCAAACCCCATACCCGGCAATGAAAAATTTGTTTACAGGGTTATAAATGACTTATTTAAACAAGGCGCTGATGTGATTTATGACTCCCTGGCTGAAACACATGTTTCCGGACATGCCAAGCAAGAGGAGCTCAAGCTCATGCATCGGCTAATAAAGCCAAAATTCTTTATGCCTGCTCACG
The DNA here is from genome assembly GCA_012520855.1 of Clostridiaceae bacterium. Lineage (GTDB taxonomy): Bacteria > Bacillota > Clostridia > DSM-8532 > DSM-8532 > DTU059. The sequence goes on from JAAYNO010000102.1 coordinate 14,179, forward strand.
GAGAATACAGGATGCTCAAGAAACATGCAAGGCTTGCTATGTCCCTGGGCATGGATGAAAAAAACATATTTATAATGCAAAACGGTAAGGTTTTGGAGCTGAGCAGAAAAACGGCCACTCTTAACGGCAGTGTCCAATCGGGAAGTATTTTGGTTGACGGTCTTGGTGTAGGCGATGTGGGAGATGTTGTTTTAAGAGACCGAAAGATTCTTTCAGAGGACGGTCTTATAGTGGTGGTAGCAACCGTTGATCCCAAGGGTAATCTTCTTGCCGGGATTGAAGTTATGTCAAGAGGTTTTGTATATGTAAAGGAATCGGAAGAGCTTATCGAAGAGGTAAGGAATATTGCAAGGGAAGTACTTTTAAAAAGTATCAATAAGAAAGGCAACAATTATTCGGGCTCTAAAAACGCGATAAAGGACGAATTAAGTAATTTCTTATATCGGAAAACCATGAGAAGACCAATGATTATCCCGGTAATTGTAGAGGTCCAGCCCCAGTAGAAGGGGTCAGGCTTGAACCGGCGAATCATCCAAGTCTGACTCTACATTGACAAAAGGCTATATTACTGCATATAATTAATATTACTTTAATTGAATAATTGTAGTACGGAGGAACGGAAATGAAAAGATTAGTTAGGGTTATGGCAATCATGATTGCCATGGCAGTATTTGTCGTACTGTCAGGTTGCTCAAATGAAAAGAAGAATCCGGTAGTCGGCATTATCCAATACATGGAGCATGTTGCACTGGATTCGGCACGTGAAGGCTTTATAAATGCCTTAAAGGACAACGGTTATGTTGAAGGTGAAAATATTACCTTTGACATTCAGAATGCTCAGGGAGATCAAACAAATCTATCTACCATAAGCGATCGCTTTGTCAGCAACAACGTAGATTTGGTATTGGCAATAGCTACGCCCGCAGGTCAGTCAATCGCTGGGAAAACTACAAAAATCCCTATTCTCGGAACCGCAATAACCGATTATGTAGACGCAAGATTAGCTCAATCCAACGAAGCACCTGGCTTGAATGTAAGCGGTACAACTGACATGAATCCCATTAAAGAGCAAATCGAGCTGCTTGTAAAACTGGTACCGGATGCAAAAACCGTAGGCGTACTCTATACCTCAAGTGAGGACAATTCCATTCTTCAGGCTAAAATTGCAAGAGAGTATATTGAAAAAATGGGGCTTAAGTATGTAGAGGTCACTGTAAGCAATTCCAACGATGTACAGCAGGCGACCCTATCAATAGTAGAAAAATGTGACGCCATCTACATACCGACCGATAATACCTTTGCAACAGCGATGCCTACCGTTTACGGAGTGACGTCTAAATCCAAAACGCCGGTTATTTGCGGTGAGGCGGGAATGGTGGAGTCGGGAGGATTAGCCACACTTGGCATCAATTATTATGATTTGGGCTATCAAACCGGCCTTATGGCAGTTAAAATCCTGAAGGGTGAAGCAGAGCCAGCTACAATGCCAATTGAGAGAGCTAACAAATTTGATTTTTCCATAAACGGAACAGTTGCCGAGGAAATCGGTCTGGAGATACCGGAAGACCTGGTTCAATATGTTATCGGCAAATAATATTTGAGATTCTGCAAGTTCACTGATTTTTTAACAGACGGAAAAGGATGTACTTAATATGCTGGAGATAATCAAAGGTGCGGTTTCACTGGGTTTGATATGGGCTATAATGACGATCGGAGTATATATAACCTATCGTATTCTGAATATTGCAGACCTTACAGTGGAGGGCAGTATAGCTTTGGGTGCGGCAATAGCGGCACAGGCTATTACAAATGGCATTGATCCCTATATTTCAACAGGAATCTCCCTTTTAGGAGGAATGGCCGCCGGTTTTGTTACGGGTATTTTACACACAATGCTAAAAATTCCCGCACTGCTATCCGGTATACTGACTATGATAGCACTTTACTCGGTCAATCTTCGTGTGCTTGGAAAAGCAAGTCTTTCACTTTTGCGAATGGATACTGTTTACACGGTCATTGAAAAACTTGGCGTAGAATCCTCATGGTCAATCATTATACTTGGTTTAATAAGTGTTACCCTGGTAATATGCTTGTTATACTGGTTTTTTGGAACAGAGCTTGGCTGTGCAATAAGAGCTACCGGGAATAATCCTAAAATGGTAAGAGCTCAGGGGATAAACACAAATTCCATGATAATTCTGGGATTGGTGATCAGCAACGGACTTGTGGCATTAAGCGGAGCTCTTATTGCACAGTACCAAACCTTCGCCGATGTACAGATGGGTACCGGATCGATCGTTATTGGCCTGGCATCGGTTATTATCGGCGAGGTGCTTTTTGGGAAACGAAATTTTATGATGAGGTTTGTATCACTTGCATTTGGAGCTATAACGTATCGGATAATAATCGCCTTTGTATTGAAGCTCGGTATGCACAGCAATGATCTGAAGCTCTTCACCGCTATAACAGTGGCAATAGCTCTTGCTCTTCCTATAATCAAGGGCTATCTTGATCCTCCCAAAATATCGATCCAAGAGGAAGAGTAGACGATCAGAGGATCCCAATGGAGGTTAAAATGCTTAAGGTAAACGAAGTATACAAGGTATTCAATCCCGGGACTGTCAACCAAAAGATAGCCTTGCGAAATGTCAGCATAGATATGGAGAAAGGGGATTTTGTGACCCTGATAGGCGGTAACGGTGCAGGCAAATCTACATTGCTCAATTGTGTGGCAGGTGTATATGGGGTTGACAGGGGTACAATAAATATTGCAGGAACGGATGCGACAAAACTGCCGGAGCATAAACGAGCATCATTGTTGGGACGAGTTTTTCAGGATCCGATGATGGGGACTGCTTCTGATATGATTCTGGAAGAAAACTTAGCCCTGGCTTTAAGACGCGGTGAGCCCAGAGGCTTGAAATGGGGAATATCAAGCAAAGAAAGAGAAACCTATCGTCAGATGCTTTCTCACCTGGACCTGGGTCTTGAAAACAGACTGCATACTAAAGTGGGGCTGCTTTCAGGCGGCCAAAGGCAAGCGATAACACTGTTAATGGCAACATTAAAGAAACCCAGGCTTCTGCTGTTGGATGAGCATACAGCAGCCCTTGACCCGAAAACTGCTGAAAGAGTACTATCCCTGACAGATAAATTGATTTCGGAAAATAACTTGACCACTTTAATGGTGACACACAATATGCGTGATGCCATAAAGCACGGCAATCGCCTGATCATGATGCATGATGGCCGGGTGATTCTCGATATCAGAGGTGAAGAAAAAAAGAAGCTAACCGTGGAAGCCCTTTTGGAGAGGTTCGGGATCGCTTCTGGACAGGAATTTGCATATGACCGCGCACTGTTGTCATAAATACTATCTGTAATCCTTAAACCGATAATTGTTTTTTCTTGACGAGTAATAATTATAGCGATTTCTTCGGTTTTTGCGGTTGATAAAACGAATTATAATGCCAAGGATGATTATGACCGCTATGGCTATCCCCGCCGCCTTGACACCGAATATGAATCTTTCATCACTGATGATCTCTTTGTATTTATCCCTCAATATTGCTATCGTGGTCTTTTCAATGGCTTCTTTTGATATTAGTTCAATTGTGCCAATTAGCTTTTGATTATAAAAATACTCTATCTTTCCCACGGCCTGGCCTTGAGCTATAGGTGCCGCAAAAGGCTCATAGAAGATCTGCCGGGTCGTAAGTACATTCTTAAGCTCTTCCCCATCCAAAGGAACCACATAGCTAAGGCTGCCATTAGTTATTACATCCAGCTTTTTTCCGTCAACTGCATCGGCTACCTCAAACCGGTCAACAAATTTCCCTTTTGGAACCAGTTCGCGTTTACCGTAATTTCTAAAACCAAATTCCAAAAGCTTTTGAGACTCTTCAAATTGTAAAGTCTTATTCTCGGTACCCAGAATAACCGAAATCAGTTCAAGCCCTTCGGGATTTATAGCCGATGAGACAAGGCACAGTCCAGCCTTCTCGGTATATCCGGTTTTTATCCCCGTTACCTTTGAATAGTATTTTGAGCGGGATGCCAAAAGCTCATTGGTATATGTCAGGTGTCCTGCCTGCCATTCATGGCTTTTTCTCAAATTCGTATCAGGAAGATCAAAATCTCTTCTGCCGACAACCTCTCTGAAAGCTTCAATCTGCATCGCTGCTCTGGATATCGTAGCCAGATCCCTGGCAGTGGTGTAATGATTTTCTTCCTCTTTACCGCTGGAGTTGGTAAAATATGTTCCTGTCAAGCCTAAATCTATTGCCTTTTGATTCATAAGCTGAGTAAAACCCTCCATGGTACCGTCCTTAGCGATATTTTCGGCAATAATGTTACTGGCTTCATTAGCAGATGTTATAAGCATGAGATCAAGCAAATCTTTAAATTTAAGAGTTTCTCCAATCTTAATGCCAGCCTTCACATAGTCATAAGGAACGCTATTGATGGCATTTTCAGAGGCCGTCATTTCATCTTCCGGATTTGCGTTTTCCAGTGCTATCAGCGCAGTCATTATTTTTGTCGTACTTGCAGGAGAGCGGCGTTCATCAGCATTTTTTTCAGCTAAAACCTGTCCGGTTTCCATGTCTATCAATATATAAGCTTTGGCTGTCAGATCAGGAGGGGCCTCGGCCAAAACAGGAAAAGGAACTGAGACGATAAAAATGATTATTAACAGAGTATATATAGAAAAAAGCTTAGCTTTCAAAATATCAACTCCTAAATTTCTCTTAAGTTCAACTATTTGCTTAATTATTATTATACGGTACGGGAGTGCTAAACTCAAGTCCGATAGAAAAACCATTAAACCCCATAATTTTTGATGAATTATTATTGATTTTAAGTTAAAATATGACATAATGTATATAAAAAGATAATATATTGGAGTTATTGCCGTGGAGATAAATATAAAGGGAAAGTCATATAAGATTGCATGGGAATATCTTGTAGTGCTTTGTTTAGTTCTATTGCTAGTTTTTGTGCTGGTATTGGCCAACTTTTCTTCAGTAAGGCGGTTTTGGATTTCATATTCGGACACTAAAGCAGGATCTGAACAGGAAGAGCTTTCCATCAGCGATCCCGGAAACAACAAGGGCATAATAAAAGAAAACACTGAGAATTCTGTTTTACCTGGTACCCCGATACCGACAAATTCAAATGAAGATGTGCAAACTGCTGATCCAAAAGCAGATGAATCATCAAAAATAAATATAAACAAAGCTACTATGGAAGAGCTTATGTCCCTTCCATATATAGGCGAGGTCAAAGCAAAAGCAATTATTGACTATCGGAATAAAAACGGGCCATTTAAATCAATTGAAGAACTTGTGAATGTTAAAGGCATAGGAGCGAAAACTCTGGAAAAGCTCCGCCCGTTGGTTACCGTATAGACAGGCGGACCTAACACTTTTGGAAAATTGGAACAATTGACTTAGAGTACTATTATGGTGTAAAATACTATGATGCAGATAAAGAGTAGACTGGATGGTCGCGGACGATATGCCGAAAGGCTTCGTACGAGGAAAGTCCGGGCTCCGCAGGGCAGGGTGCCGGGTAATACCCGGTGAAGGTGACTTCAAGGATAGTGCAACAGAAATAAACCGCCAAACCGGAGGTTATGACCTCCAGTTGGGTAAGGATGGAAAGGTGAGGTAAGAGCTCACCGGCCCCACGGCGACGGAGGGCGCTATGTAAACCCCACCCGGAGCAACACCGTGACAAGGAACGCTAAGGTTGCCCGCCTGTTCCTTAGAGGTGGCTAAAGCTTTGTAGTAATACAAGGCGTAGATAGATGATCATTCCAGACAGAACCCGGCTTACAGGTCTACTCATTTTATCTTAATAAAAAATTTAAATGCGATCTCTGGCACTGTATTTTTTTGGTGTCGGAGATTTTTACATACGGAAGCAGGCAGTTGTATAAAAACCTTGGGCTGGTTATATTCACGCCATCAGGGGTAATAGTTATATAGTTATATAGCCGATTGCGAAATGTGACTTTTTAACGATAACATAAATTGGTAATATAATTCCAGCTCGTTCACTAGCTATATAACGAGCGG
>JAAYNO010000103.1 GCA_012520855.1 Clostridiaceae bacterium
AACATAATAAATATAAAAAGCCTTCATCCCTTGGTTAACAGGGACGAAGGCTACTCCGCGGTACCACCCGAATTCATCAAATAGATGCACTTTTACAGATACGGGCATATTAATATTGCCGATATCCTGCCCTTTTAACGCAGGGCTTGCGCGCTTGCCTACTAGCCGAAACATTTAGCTTGCGTACTCGGGGGAGAACTCAAGAAAAACCCTGTTTCCTTAAACCACTCTCAGTCCATGATGGTTTCTCCCTGTAAGTCATGGAATTCTTCCCACGCTTGTCGAAGCGTTTTCCCCGTCATTGTATTATCTTGTATGTTATTTCTATTATAATATGACTCAGAATTCAATTTGTCAACCTGCATTTTCATGAATAATTAATCACTTTCATGGCCGAAAAAGTATTCTTCTCCGCAGAAGGTTATAGAATACAGCCTTTTGACATCAAAGTAAACGCTTTCGTAATCTGCGGTACCACCCAAATTGTCAATCATTGAGGAAATATTTTAATGGTGATTATTCATGATTAATGATAACGATATTATAATACAAAAAATCTTCATCCATGGTATAAAGCATGAAAGAAATGTATTCAGGAGCAGTAATGACGGCAGATGGCCCTATTAACTATGAATAATGCTTGATACTTCATTAAGTACAGGAGAGATATCTATAAGTATGCTATCTTTTATATCGATTATAAATCAGGCATATCAATGTCAAAACTCCACAGTATCCAACAGTTGGATACAGATATCTGACCAGGTTTGAAAAACCTGCAAGGCTTGACCCAAAAGCCAGTACAGAACTTATTAGTATTACACATGTGGCTTTTCTTGTTTTCATATCACAGATCCTTGAGGCAAACCCGTATAAATCTCCCACAGCACTTGTATAGATTTCAGCCAAAAGAACTATGGAATACAAAACCTGAGCGACTGGTGATATCCGTCTGGCTATCATAATCATTGGAACCTCCAGATTTTCAGCGGCCTCTGCATTGACATACAGAGTAAGAAAAATTGCTGCAGCACCGATGCCCAGACCGATACCTCCAAAAATTGCGCCTTTCCTTATTGTCTTTCTGTTTTGGGTTTCACGTCCCAAAGGACCAAGAATAGAGATGGAAGGAACGATGTTATAGGATATGTAAAGGATTGCTGACCAAAGCCAGTTTCTGAGCAACACTGGCTTTTGTATATTGCTGATATTTATTTCAGATAGCGGTGGAGCCGATAGGATGGATATTATACTTACACTCAAAGCAGATAGAATCAAAAAAGGTGCTACCATGCTTATGGACTTAATAATGCTGTTAAAGCCGCCAAGAACAGTAATAACAGTAATTGATGCCATCAGGAGACTACCGGTTATGGGATGAAGGTTAAATTCCTGATGGAAAAGAGCTCCCGAACCGGCGATCATAGCTGTTAACGCGCCAAACAGGAAAAAGGTTATGACAATATCTGAAAAACTGCCAAGAACACGGCCACCCACCTTTTGTACTATGGGCAGGTGAGAAGTAGCATTTAATTTCCAGCCCAGTTCCATAATAATATAGCCAAAATATATGAACAGAATTGTGATTGCAAAAAGTCCGGCAATCCCCCAAATGCTGAAGCTCACAAAAAACTGAAGAATTTCCTGTCCGGAGGCAAATCCGGCACCTACTATTGTTCCTATATAGGTTCCGGCAACTTGAAAAACTGTTACTTTTCTATTCAAAAAAATAGCTCCCCTCGGAATTAACCCTAACATAAGCATATCTTTGAAAAAATCAAAATAGCACTACAAAACTCTTGAAAAAGAATAATGATTAGTTGTCAACCTGATAAAACGGACTGTCCCAAAATACTAATATGTCATTCTGAGGCCATATAATGACCGAAGCATCTTAAAGATTCTTGCGATATATGGCTATTGAGCATATGGTATAATATTGTACAGCATATATGAGTTTGCGGAGTAGAAATATGACTGAAAATTATTTGACAGCGCTTCAAAAATGTAAATTATTTAATAATATAGAAACATCTGAGCTTAAAGGTCTTTTGTCGTGTCTTAAGCCGGTTCTTAAATGCTATTCTAAGAACTCCATCGTAGTGCATAATGGAGACAACTTGGACAGCCTGGGCATTATCCTTGAAGGAGAAGCCTCGGTTTTTAAAGAAAGCATCTCAGGAAACAGGCTTCTTATGAAAAATATCAGTGAGGGAGAAGTGTTCGGAGAGGTTGCCGCATTTGCCGGGAAAAAGGAATGGCCGGCATTGGTACAAGCCATCACACCGCTTACTGCATGTTTTATACCAAAAGACAGGTTAACTGCCCAATGTGCCAATGCATGCATATGGCATAATTTATTGATTAATAATATGCTGGAATTGGTTTCTCAAAGAGCCCTGATGTTGAGTAAAAAGCTGGAATATATATCTATTAAAACTATGAGATCAAAGCTTTGTACCTATATATACGAACAACTCCGTAAAAGTAAAACACTGACGGTAATACTTCCTTTGAATCGCTTGCAGTTAGCGGATTTTCTTAATGTATCACGGCCATCCATGTCCCGTGAGCTTGCAAGAATGAGGGATGAGGGAATAATTGATTATCACCTGTCCACAGTTAAGATCCTGGATATCGAAAGATTAAAATCTTATTGCGAGTAAAGGCAATCACTGTCTTATTGTTCTAGTATTTCATCCTTGAGTGAAACGAAGAATCTTTTTAAAGTTCTTCACTTCGCTTTGCTCCATTCAAAATGACAACTGTTTTGAATAAATCAAATCCCGTTTCCTTGAAAAATATCATAAAAATCTATTGCATAATCAATGAATAGATCATATAATTAACATATGAACAATTGTTCATATGTTAATTTGGAGGATGATCTCATGGAGGAAAAAAAGAAGAAAGCAATTACCTGCGGACAATTGATAATACATGATGATATCATTAAGAAAGTTGAAGAAAATATGCCAAAAGAGGATGATCTGTATGATTTGGCAGAACTATTCAAGGTTTTTGGTGATTCTACACGTATTAAAATTATCTGGGCCCTTTTTGAGTCTGAAATGTGTGTTTGTGATATAGCATATTTGCTCAATATGACTCAGTCTGCAATATCTCACCAATTAAGGGTACTTAAAGCTGCCAGGCTGGTCCGATACAGAAGATCGGGAAAAACAGTGTTTTATTCACTTGACGATAACCACATAAAACAGATTTTTGAAATGGGCATGGAACACATCAAAGAGAGACAATGAGGTGAGGTTATGACAATTAAGAGGGACTATGAGTTTTCCGGCATTGATTGTGTCAATTGTGCGAGCAAAATCGAAGCCAGCATAAGAAATATAGACGGTGTTATAGATGCTAACCTGAACTATCCGCTATCAAAGCTTTCAATAGAGATTGACGGGGAAAAACCTTTTGACGGCATAGAAGAGAAAATCCAAAGTCTTATGGATCGTATTGAAAAAGGCTCCAAACTAAAGGTTTCAAAAGAAGCGACAAAGGCTGCAGATGATACAGGTAACAGGTTGTCAAAATCAACCCTGTTTATATATATCCTTGCCGCTGCAGCCTATTTTATCGGTTTGTTTTTCATTAAGAGTTCTGTAATAAGGCTAATCCTTTTTGTTTTTACTTATATTGTGTTTGGAAACAGTGTTCTGATAAAGTCAGCAAAAAACATTCTTAAGGGTAAGATTTTTGATGAGAATTTTTTAATGTCAATAGCATCCATAGGTGCGTTTATAATAGGTGAATACCCAGAAGCTGCCGCAGTTATGATGTTCTATCAAATAGGCGAGCTTTTTCAGGGTTATGCTGTTGACCACTCAAGAAGGGCTATAAAAAGCCTTATTGCCATAAAACCTGATTATGCGAACCTGAAAACTGAAGAAGGATATATAAGAGTAAATCCTTCGGAAGTTCGCGAAGGTGATTATATAGTAGTCCGTCCTGGAGAAAGAGTTCCCCTGGATGGAGTCATAACTGAAGGAGTATCCTCTGTTGACATATCAGCCTTAACAGGGGAGTCTCTTCCAAAGGATGTTGGCGCCGGCAGTGAAATATTATCAGGCAGTATAAACCAGTCAGGAGTGCTGACTGTTAAGGTTACAAAGCTGTTTGAAAACTCCACTGTCAGCCGTATACACGGCATGGTTGAATCAGCCGCGCAGAAGAAGGCGAGTGCCGAACGGTTTATAACACGCTTTGCAGTTGTTTATACTCCGCTGGTTGTAAGCTTTGCTGTGTTGTTGGCTTTAATTCCGCCGCTGTTTTTTAGCGGTAGTTTTAATCAATGGATATACCGTGCGTTGGTATTTCTAGTGGTATCATGTCCATGCGCTCTGGTTATATCGATCCCGTTAGGCTTTTTCGGCGGGATCGGTGCAGCTTCAAAACGTGGAATACTCGTAAAGGGCGGTAATTATCTTGAAGCTCTTGCAAAGGTCAAGACAGTTGTTTTTGACAAAACGGGAACTTTGACCAGCGGATCTTTTGAAGTAACTAAGGTCAGCACAGCGGCCAGCTTTACTGAAGATGAGCTGCTCTACTATGCTGCCCATGCAGAAGCCTTCTCAACTCATCCACTGGCAGCTTCCATTATCAAAAAGTATGGCAAAGAGCCTGATAAGAATATAGTGAACGATTATGCCGAGCATGCCGGAATGGGTGTATCGGCAAAGGTATCGGGCAGGAACATACTATTGGGGAATAAGGCTTTATTTGATAAATTCAATATTGAAACTTCAGGTAAAGAAAGTGCGGGAACGATGATGCACCTTGCCATAGATAGCCTGTTTGCCGGTTCTATAGCTCTTGAAGATACAGTAAAGGAAGATAGCAGCGGAGCAATCAAATCATTAAAGAACCTGGGTGTAGAGGATGTAATCATGCTTACCGGAGATAGCAGGGACGCTGCAAGTTCCGCTGCTGAAAAGCTTGGTATAAAAAAAGTATACTCGGAGCTTCTTCCGCACGAAAAGATGGATAGGCTTGAGAGAATAATAGAAGAGAAAAAAGGCACCGGAAAAGTGGCCTTTGTTGGCGACGGGATAAACGATTCGCCTGTTATTGCAAGGGCTGATGTGGGAATTGCCATGGGCGGCGCAGGTTCAGATGCTGCAATAGAGGCTTCAGATATAGTGATCATGACAGACGAGCCCGGCAAATTACCCGAAGCTGTTGTAATAGCCAGGAAAACCAGAGCGGTTGTTTACCAGAACATCGCCCTGGCTATGATAGTAAAAGTGATTGTATTGGCCATGGGAGCCGGAGGGGTTGCAACTCTCTGGGAAGCCGTATTTGCCGATGTAGGTGTGGCACTGCTTGCAATTTTCAACGCAATGCGGAT
>JAAYNO010000104.1 GCA_012520855.1 Clostridiaceae bacterium
AAGAGTGTGTGCACTAATATGCGCTTTTTTAATTTTTTTCACAGGCTGTGCTCGCTTGGACAGAATCAATGATTTTATTGATGAGGAGTCTTTATATAACGAGAATGATAAAGACGACGATCCATCAGAAACCAATCGTGTTGATGAACAGGGAAGAGAAGGTCAGAGCGAAAAAACACAAAATGGACCAGATCCGGAAGCAGAAAACGATATCGTAGCTCTTGCTGAGAAATATATAGCGGAGCATTATGGACTGCTCACATCTGAAGAAAAGAGTATCATTGAACATGGCGGATCAAGCAAAGGTATTACTGTCGATGGTTTGCGCAATGCAAGTGATATTTCAGCCGCAGCCGTATTTATATCGGCTTCTGCGTCATCACAGTATCTTCCGGTCATACTGTCTGCCGGAGCAGTTATAGAAGCTCCTGAAAATGCGGTGATTGTAAATAATTTCGGAACTATGGTACGGAATTTAAAGCAAATAGATGATTCACTTACCATACTTTTATATGCAAAGAGCCTTGAGAGTGAATCACCTATGATCCTTACCAATCTGGGACATTCATATCTGGACAAAGGAGAAACTGATAAAGCGGAAGAATGCTACCTTAAGGCATTGGAATTGGATCCTGATTTTGGTTCAGCCCATGAAGGCATGGCCTATGTATATATAAAAAGGGCGGATGGACAAAAAGCAATAAATGAAATCGTAGAAGCTGCAAAGAGGGGATATTCCCCAATGCTGAGAGCCGCTTACAAAGCTGCAAAGAAAGCGGGAGGAGTTATTGACATACCGCCTTGGGATAAGCTACTGAACAATGATCCGGAAAGCTCCGACAGCGAAAGTGAGGAAGAGAACCAGACACAAAACGATATGCTGATATTGCCCGATTTGCCGAAATGGGAGAGCAGAGGTGCTTTTATAGCCACTCTTCCTAATCTGAGTAAATTGATTGAAGATTCTATGCAAAAGGGCATGTTAGACGCCATAGTATTTGCCGTCACTTATCATCCTGAAGACTTGGAGGAAGCATTCGGTGAAGAAGGCTTCGGGGATTATGAAGACTACGATGGATACTATGAAGATGAAGAAGACGCTGATATGGATGACATTGCAAGTATTGAGCTCATGCCTTCTTATGGTCAGAAGCTTTTCATGCTTGAACTGGTCAATGATTATTTCGCAGAAAAAATAAATCAGGCATATAACAGGACCTTATCCAAACGAATACAGATCGATGATGCATATCAAAAAGACATAGATTCCATAAAAGAGAGCGCCAAGTTCAAAAGTATGGAGAAAAAGATAATGGAAAATGATATTGGCGGAGCAAAAGCGCTGGGCAAGGAGATCAATAAAATGTCAGCCCAGATGGCGGATACTCATTTTTATGCGTGGCGTGATATAACCTTACAAAACTATAATGAAATCAAGGATCTTTTGTATGAATACTGGAAGATCTCCGATCAGGTAACGGGCTCGATATATGATCAGGATGTAGTGGATTACATAAATAAGATCCGGGAAATAACAGTATACGCAAGCATACTTCCAATTACTACAGACTTCTCCATGCTGCCGACTACATATGCTCTGGCAGATCATATAGCTCCCATAGTCGAGCCTGATGAAGACTTATCCCAATATAAGCCAGAGCCAATAGGAACCGTTCAGACACCCCCTATAAAAAAGAAAGAATGTGCCATAAAGGGCAAGAAACTATCAGTCACCATGGGACCTGCATCTTTTGCGGTCACTTGCGACACCTGGGAGTTCGAATTTCTTGAAGGAATAGGAGGGGCAATAAAGCAGAATTTTAAAACTGGCGAAACGGAAATAACAGTTCTGGTTGGAGTAAAAACAGGTGCCGGCACGACAGAATTTTCGGGTAAAACTGGAGTTACAATGAAATTTGATTCAGACGGAAATTTTACCGGTTGGGGAACTACGACCAATGCGGGAGCCAAAGTGGGGATGGGTCCTATTGAAGTATCCGGTAATGTTGGATTTTCCGGAGATGTGGGGTCTATAGGCTCGCCTAACGCCGGCGTTTCTATTGGCACTCATGGAGGTGCTGCAGGTATCGGGACCGAATAATACAGTTTATGTATATGCATGTATAAAACCCCATTGGAAGGCAAGAAACAAAATGGACGTATAGAACAGCGAAGCTATTGCCATTACATAGTTATAATAATTTATTCAATTATTTGTTGACAAAACTATGATAATAGGATAATTTATATTTATACATAAAAATGATATTTTTGTGTATAAGTATTCAGATTTAGGAGGAAATATTAATGAAAAAGATAATCTCACTGTTTCTTATTTCTTTACTTATTGTCGTGACACTTGCAGGCTGCGGCTCTAAAAAAAGCGCAGGAGTTAAGGTCATTGACATCCAACTGACTCAGGAGGAATATGCTTTCGGTGTTGACAAAAACCAACCAGAGCTGCTTGAAGAAGTAAATAAATTTATTGCGAAAATAAAATCTGACGGTACATTTGAAAAAATCCTCAATAACAACTTCGGCGACGGAACTCCTCAGCCTGTTACTTCGGCTGAACTTGATTCAGGTAAGGATCAGCTTGTAGTTGCTACAAATGCCGCATTTGAACCGTTTGAATATATGACCGGCGACAAATATTACGGTATAGATATGGAAATAGCCGACCTGCTCGCTAAGCATCTCGGAAAAGAGCTGGTCATAAGCAATATGGAATTTGCGGCTGTTTGCCTTTCGGTCGGTCAAAGCAAAGCGGATATAGCCATGGCTGGACTGTCAATTACTGAAGAAAGAAAAGAATATGTCAACTTTTCTGACAAATATTATGACGCAGCCCAAAAACTCATTGTAAAAGCCGACGATAAAACTTTTGACAATGCTAAGACTGCAGATGATGTAGTTGCCGTTCTGAAGAAATTCGACAAGAATACTAAGATCGGCGTGCAAAACGGAACCACCGGCCAGTTCTATGTTGAGGGAAGCGAAGACTGGGGATTCGAAGGCTACAATGTTACCTGCGTAGGCTATTCATCCGGTTCACTGGCTGTTCAGGATATGCTTAACGGAAACATTGATTTCGTCATCATCGATGAAGCTCCGGCAGAAAGCATCGCCAAGGCGATAAACGCTCTTAACTGATCGATCGATGATATAAAAAAGTAAAATTTCGGAGCTGTCTTTAACGATGGTCATAGCCATTGAATGAATGACTGTGATATACTAAGGACAGCTCTTTTATGTTGAAGGATATGGTATGGGAAATTTTGAGAAGAAGTTAGAAGTTTTTTGGAAAGTATTTTATGAATACGGCGGATATACAAGGGTCCTGACAGGCCTTAGGAACACCATATATATAGCTGTAGCAGGCCTTGTCATAGGAATAATAATAGGTACGATAATAGCGGTTATTGCAGTATTCCCAAAATACAAGAGGCTGCCCAGGATACTTGATGGTATTTGCAAAGTATATGTCGGTTTTTTTAGGGGGTCTCCCATTGTTGTCCAGCTTTTGCTCTTTTATTTTGTCGCGTTGCCGTTGTTTGGGTCAAAAATGCCGTCCCTGAACGTCTGTATGATCGTGTTCGGGCTAAACAGCGGTGCATACGTTTCAGAAATCATGCGAAGCGGAATATTATCGGTCGACCCCGGACAGTTGGAGGCAGCCCGCGCTTTGGGTCTGAGCTATGGGGTTTCAATGATGAAGGTAGTAGTGCCTCAGGCTATAAAAAATATACTTCCGACCCTCGGCAATGAGTTCATAGTACTTATCAAGGAAACATCTGTCGTAAGCTTTGTCGGAGCCGCCGATCTGTATGTGGCATTCAATTACATCGGTACCAACAGCTATGAGTTCATGGTTCCTTACCTTGTCATGGCTCTGATATATATCGTTCTGGTTATGTTTATAGCGATGCTTGTAAAGCTCATGGAAAGGAGCCTCAGAAGAAGTGATAGACGTAATTGACCTGAAGAAACAATATGGCAGCCTTGAAGTGCTCAGGGGCATAACGAACACAATCCGGGAAGGTGAAAAGGTTGCTGTCATAGGCCCTTCCGGAAGCGGGAAAAGTACGTTTCTGCGCTGCCTCAACTGTCTGGAGGATCCTACAAGCGGCCAGATAATATTTGAAGGTGTAGATATTGCCGATATGAAAGTGGACATCAATATCCACCGTCGCCATATGGGAATGGTTTTCCAGCAGTTCAATCTCTTCAACAACAAGACTGTGATCGAAAATATCATGCTGGCTCCTGTCCATATAAAAACTCATGATTTGAGAGTAAAGAAAATAAAAAACTTTTTTATAAAGATCCGCAATCTGTTTGCGAAAAACAAAAAAGAACTCTACGTGATTAACACGACAAAGACAAAGATCAGAGAAGAAGCAAGGGAAA
>JAAYNO010000105.1 GCA_012520855.1 Clostridiaceae bacterium
GTACTCAACATTAGAACCGAAATATATGCTTAGCCGACCGGCGACATATTTAACCAAATCAGCATATTCGATGATCAACTGTTCCTTTATAACCGGATCTTTTGTTTCACTATATTTCTTCCATAACTCCTGCTGCCTCTGTAGAACAGATGCTGACATTTCTACCTCCGCCTTCCTTAAAAATTATTAAGGAATATGATTGTTTGTTTATCTATTTTCTCAGCTCATTTTTGATGTAGTCTGTTATCGGAAGCTCATTAAACTCATCATCGCTTATACCAATATCATATTTATCATCTGCGACAAGATTCACTATGCTTCCAGCATCATCAGCCATCTCTGCTTTTTCCGCTTCCTCTTCTTTTTTCTTCTCCTCGGCTAACAGCCGCTTTTCTTCCAGTTCTCTCTCTTCGGCTTTTTGCCTTATTGTATCAACGATATTATTAATAGTATTTCTAATAAATAGCCCCACTACGTAAAATACAACCATTGCAATGACCATATTGGCCATGTTATCTTTATTATTCACCCGATGTACATATCCCGCCAAACCTGTAATAATTGCGCCCGTTAAAGCCAATAATAGCGGCAGTTTACGGATATAAGCCATATAACACCCTTTTAATCGATCCTTTCCCACAATCTGCATAAAGCAACCGTTCTTTCTAAACATGGGGAAAACTATTCTCGCTATATATATTTAATCCCAAAACCAATGGTTTTTACCATAAGCCTTCCATCTTCCGAAGATATCTCAATGGTTCTGCCGTGATTGCCTCCCGTATCCTCACCCAATAAGGGTATATTCAACTCTTTTAGCATCATCCTGGATGCTTCGCTGTTTCTGGCTCCTATTTTCATGATCTCATTTGAACCTGAGAAAGCAAACATCTGTGCTCCTCCTGCGATTTTAGCTACCAAATCCTTTTTGTTTGCTCCCAAGGCTAACATTTGATCCAGTAAATCTGTGATACCAGTATCAGCAAATTTTGCCCTGTTTGTATTGGCCGTTGCTATCCTTGAACTTGGAAGCATTATATGCGCCATACCAATAATTTTCTTTTTACAATCATATAAAGTTATTCCAACACACGATCCGAGACCAAGTGTAGTTAAAATGGATGGATGACAGGCAACTTTGAGATCAGCCATCCCTACCCTTATCAACTCAACCATTATGCAACTCCTAATGCCCTGAGTAAACGCCCATATGAAATTTCATCAGGAACCAGGAAAAAATCTCCTATAACACTGTCTTTTCCATATGTAAATTCGTTTTCTATATATAACACTGTATCAGAGCTTTTACCGAACTCAATCGCAGGAACACTTAGAATAGCACCGGCCATATCAATTGCCAAACCAGGAACGGCAGCCATGATCCGAAGATTCGTCAAATTAGACAGAGCTGAAAGATATGAGCCAGATAGAATGTTTCCGACTTCCTTTAGAGCTGAACATGTCATATCATCAAACTCTATCATGTCATCTGCACTTCTTCCCATAAGGATATTAACAAGAAGGCGTGCGCTTTGCAAATCGAGAACAAAAAGTATATTTCCTGTGATATCTCCCTGAACACCTAATAGTATACCAACAACCTCAGTCTCGACTCCTCCGAGAACATCACTTACTTCAGAAAACCTCATGACCCTGATCTGAGGAACTTTCATTTCAATTTTTTTATCCAACATTTTGGCGAGCGCTGTAGCTGCATTGCCGGCACCAATATTCCCGATCTCACGAAGGACATCGAGATGAAAACTGTTTATATCATTTATACCTATACCGTTCGCCATTTTCCCCCAACACCTTTCTGTCTATTGCTTGTCCATTAGCTCTGTTATCATCTTTTCAATATTCAGAAGCGTTATTAATCTGCCATCATATTTCGCGATCCCAAGAATGTAATCAAGACTTCTGTCATTGGTTATGGTGGTAACACTGTCGATATCTTCCTCGTGCAGGGAAACGACCTCATCTACCGCATCAACTATTACTCCCAGCAAGGCATCGTTAAATTTAAAAATAATGGTTCGTGTATCGTCATCAGCTTCAATTTCGGGCAGGCCAAACTTGATCCTTATACTCATAATGGGAATTATATCCCCTCTTAAGTTCACCACTCCCTTTATGTAGTCCGGTGTTGTGGGCACTCTGGCAGGATTAAGCGTTTTCTCGATTATTGAAACTTTATGTATATCTGCCCCAAACTCCTGGTCTCCCACCTTAAATGCTACAAATTGCTTTATTTCCTTATTTGAAGATCTATCATCCATTTGCCGGTTCCCCCTTTGCTTAACTATAAAACTCATATGGCAAGAGAATTAACATCCAAAATCAGAGCAACATTTCCATCTCCGAGAATAGTTGCTCCGGCTATATGCTTCACTCCTGACAGAAGCTTTCCGAGTGACTTTATCACTATCTCCTGCTGGCCAATAAGCGTGTCCACAATGAAAGCTGAAAGTTTTTCACCTTTTTTTGTTATAACACAAGTAATGTTCTTTTTCTGATCATCGGGAAGAGTCCCCGGCACGCTGAGGATCCTATCCAGCCTGACGATCGGTATCAGCATATCGCGGAGCAAGATAACCTCTTGATTTCTGACCAAACGGATATCTCCCGGTTTAACGCTCTCAATCTCCTTAATCGAGCCAAGGGGGATAGCATATTTTTCATCTCCTATTCTCACCATAAGAGCTTGAATAATGGCAAGAGTCAGCGGTATTCTAATTGTAAACTTGCTTCCTCTGCCTTTTACAGAATCCACCTCGACCATTCCGCCAAGTGCCTCTATCTTTGTTTTTACCACGTCTAACCCGACCCCTCTCCCTGAAAGATCCGTCACCTTATCAGCGGTGCTGAAGCTGGGTTTAAAAAGGTATTCAATTACCTCTTTATCTGAAAAGGATCCGACTATTTCGGAAGACTCAATGCCCTTTTCAATTATTTTCTTTCGAACCTTTTCCACATCGATACCGCGGCCGTCATCCTCAACCTCAATAACAACATTATTGCCATCCTGGAATGCTCTTAAGTAGATATTCCCAAATGTAGGCTTGCCTGTTTTGGCTCTTTCCTCGTGGGTTTCCAGTCCATGATCAGCCGAGTTCCTGAGAATATGTATAAGCGGATCCCCTATCTCATCGATCACTGTTCTGTCAAGCTCTGTTTCCTCACCAGACATATGCAGTTTAATATCCTTGTTAAGCTCCCTGGAAACATCACGTATCATCCTCGGGAATCTGTTAAAGACTGTCTCAACAGGCACCATACGGACTCTCATAACAGCGTCATGTATGCTTGTAGTAATACGTTCAAGATATTCTATAGTCTCACGGTCACTGCCTACATCAGTATTGCTTGTATCATCAAGACGTGTTTTTATTATTATAAGCTCACTAACTAAGTTCATTAATGTATCAAGACGGTCAATGTCAACACGAACAGTCTTACCAGTCTTTTGAATTTTCTTGTGCTGATCATCGGCTGTTTTTGAATTTGCTTTGGTTATTTGATCAGAAGCTGCAGAGGAAACTTCTGCGGCTTCCTCTCCTTCTCTGTATTTTTGATACATATTTTCAGGTAAAACAGGAGTTATATTTACCTGAGCTATTTCAGCCACCGAATTGATTTCCTGTATGAAAAATTCCTGGGATTTTGAGGTAATGACAATAACGGTAAAGTCGAAATCAAAACGCTCATCTTCGATATCTTCAACCCTTGGAACTGATTTTATCACTTCAGAATTTTTCTCTAGTATTTGAAATACTATGAACGCTCTGGCAGCCTTAAGCAAACATCCCTTATCCAAAACAACATGTATTTCGAATATATTCATATTTGATTCCAGAGCCTTTTTTATTACGTTTATATCATACTGGTTAAGTTCTACTCTTAAAGCTCTTACAGGTTCCGAGCTTTTTGCCTGTTCTTCCTTTTGAGTTTTTTGCGGACTGCCTGTTGGAGGGGATCCTTTTGGAGCATTATCACTTTTAATGATATTATTTAGTGCATCAATAATATCCTGATAGGACTCACTGCCTTCCTGTCCTGTTTGCGAGATTGTGTTGACGTATGTTTCCAAAGCATCCAAACATTTAAACAATACATCAACCATATTGGAGTCAGCATAGATCCTTTCATTCCGGAGTGCATCCAATACATCTTCCATGTCATGAGTCAATGTCTGCATCTTTGTATATCCCATCGTTCCCGACATACCCTTCAAGGTATGCGCCACCCGGAAAATCTCATTGAGGACAGATTTGTCCTTATTATCCTTTTCCAATTCCAAAAGTGAAACGTTGAGCTGTTGTAAATGCTCTCTTGACTCCTCTACAAATAAATCCAGGTATTGATTCATCTCCATTACCCGTGCACCCCCATAAAATTCATTATGCATGTTGGTATCTCTTGCAGTGGGACAGTTTTATCTACCACACCAATATCTATTGCCGATCTTGGCATTCCAAAAACAATACTAGTACTTTCATCCTGGGCAATTATAAAAGCATTCTTTTTTCGTTTTAATTTAATTAGCCCCTTGCTTCCGTCATTCCCCATACCTGTCATAATTACTCCGATAAAAGATCCAAACCCTGTTTCCGATAAAGATTCCATCATTATATCAACATTTGGTCTAAGTCCTCCGACAGGCGGGGTCTTTAAGAGCTTGATCCTAAGTTTGCTGCCTTCGCCATCAAATGTTAAGTGGTAATCTCCGGGAGCTATATATGCATGTCCCGCCCTTAATTCTTCGCCATCCTCCGCTTCTTTGACCGAGAGCTTGCATATTTCATTAAGTCTTGCAGCCAATGAAGCCGTAAATCCCGGCGGCATATGCTGCACTATAACAATTGCTGCCGGAAGATCACCGGGGAACTCAGGGAGAATCTCAGAAAGCGCTCTGGGGCCGCCGGTAGATATACCCATTGCAATAATATATTTCATCTCATTGAGTTTACCGATGTTCTCTGCGCTTTCTTTCGGTTCTTTTCTTTTGACAGTATTAAGTAACTGATTATTTTTCAAAGTTCTATATGCTAATTTTATCTTGTCTATAATCTCTTTTTGCTTGCCCGGTGAAGACATATCAAAAATGTTGCCGGATTTTGTCACAAAATCGAAAGCTCCCAACTCAAGCGCCCTGATAGTCGTATTTGCCCTGTCCTTTGTAAAGCTGCTTACCATAATAATACCATATGAACCTTGCTTAAGCAGGTTTTCAATGCAGCTTATACCATCCATAACCGGCATTTCAACGTCGAGGGTTATAATGTCAGGATCTAGCTCAGCAGCCTTTTTTAACGCTTCTATGCCATCCTTTGCCACACCGGCGACCTCCAGGTCAGGATCCTGTATCAAAATGTTCTGTATTATTCGGCGCATCAGCGCAGAATCATCAACTATGAGCACTCTGATTTTATCATTCTTCATTTGGTTGACCAGCCTTTTTTCAGCAATTTTCTCTGGGAGTCAAAAATAAAACTGATAATCTTTTCTCTCTCCAGCTCTTTGATCTCTACAAATTCGATCCCTGTCTCATACTTAAATTTACCTTTATCACGGATATTGATCACCCTGACAATACGGCCAATAAAATTAAGGTTAAATCCGATATCCAGATTTCCTTCTATATACCACCCATAAACAGGCTTATAATTGGTAAGCAGACATAATCCGCCTCCGCTTATATCTTTTGTTATTGCTTTAATAAACGTCCCCCTGTCTTCAATTTTTGTATCTTTTTTAGCAAACACTCTATATTGGATATCAAGTATGCATCCGAAACGAAAAAAAACTCGCCTCTGAAGGTGCTCTTCACCGGATTTGGGCATTATTCTGAGCAAATAAATGTTGCCGTCTACATTTCTTTCCAGAGCTGTTGCTCTGAATTTATAAAGCTCACCCTTTCTCTCATAGATGATATCCATATCAACACCACGATGTACCGGAAAAATTCTGCCTCCCTGTATAGGTGCATGTATCTCCATACTGCCATCAGGCAGGAATCTTTCAAACTGCGATACTAAAAGCGGCTGTATGCGTTTGTCGTTGCTGTCGTAAAGTTCCACCTCAAGTTTATCGCCGAGGGTAAGTTTGATTGTTTCCATTCAACTAACCTCATAAATTTTATCATATATGATTCTCAAGCTACAATTAAGTAAAGTATAACATAGTTTGCGCTTTTCATACACCAAAATAAGACAATAGTCTCGAAATAAATCCTTTAGCTCCTGACATTTCTTCAGACGGCTTTTGAGAAAACAGTTTCAGTGCAATATCTGAGATACTTTTAGCCGCCTGGCATTTTGGGTTATAGAGGCTGAAAGGTCTTTGTATTTTTACACTTTTTGTCACATTGTCATCATATAATATATACCCAAGTTTTAAAAGCCTTAAAGATAAAAATTTTTGAGAAACAACGCATAATTTGTTGGCTATCTCTTCCGCTTCTCTAACACTGTCCGCTTTATTGACAATTATATTTATGGGCTTTTTCTTATCACGGCGCGAAACCATTTTCACCAACGCATATGCATCTGTTATGGCGGTAGGTTCCGGTGTTGTGACCAGAAGCACCTCATCGGCTGCCATAATAAAGCTCATAACATTTTGTGAGAGACCTGCGCCAGTGTCAATTAAGATCACATCGAACAATTTGTCCAAAAGGCTTATACTGCTGACAAACTTCCTGAGTTTTTTTCTGTCTATGCGGATAAGCTCTTCTACTCCTGATCCCCCCGATAGAAATTTGATATTATCAGGTCCATCGGTAAGTATTTCAAAAATGTTCTTTTCATCATGTATCAAATCAAGCAAAGTATATTTAGGTATTATTCCAAACAATACATCAATATTGGCTAATCCGAAATCTGCATCAAGAATTGCCACCTTCAGGCCTTTCTTGCTTAATGCAAGTGCTAAATTGATAGTGATGTTTGTTTTCCCGACACCTCCCTTGCCGCTCGTCACAGTAATGACCCTTGCGATCTTATCAGATCCAGATCCCGTATTATCCTGTCGGTTGTCGGATTTCATATTTACTATTTTACGAAGCATTTCTGCCTGATCATTCATAGGTCGTCAACACCCCCTTAATCCGGATCTGCTAGTTGCCGTCGTTCAGAATACTTGTGACCAACTGTCTTACATTAGCTATATCCAGATCATCGGGAACACTCTGGCCTGCTGTTGTGTAAGAAAGAGGTTTCCCTGTCATATACCTGGCATTAAGAATCACCCCTGGAACCGGTGATTCATCCAGCTTGGTGAAAAGAAGTTTATAGTTTTTAATAAAAGCATAATACTCTAAAATCTCTCTCACTGCTATCCTGCTTGTGTTACTGCTTATAACCAGGTAAGTCTCATCTGCGTTTACAGCGTTTACCAGGGCCTTGAGCTCATCAAAATGTGCTTTGTTTTTATGGCTTCTTCCCGCTGTATCAATCAATATCAAGTCGTTATCACTAAGACGGTCTACAGCATCCTTTATCTCGCCTGGTGAATACACTACTGTTACCTTCAGGTTCAGTATCTCGGCATAGGTCTTCAACTGTTCCACAGCCGCTATTCTATAGGTGTCTGCGGTTATAAGACCCACCTTTTTCTGCCTGAATGTAAAATCTGCTGCTATTTTGGCCAGGGTAGTTGTTTTTCCTACTCCTGTAGGTCCAAGAAAAATTGCTACATGAGGCTTCTTCTCTTCCAGTAATTTTATGGGTTCAGGCTCTCCTAACAAAACGGTCATTACTTTTGAAGCAAGGCTATATACTTCATCCCTGCTTAATGTGTTTCCGCCTCTATCTCTTATTTTGTCAAGTATCTTTTCAATAAGTTTTGGTTCCACATCCTTTTCAAAAAGCGCATCTCTTAAAGATATAAGCGAGTCTTCCCCGATTTTCCCCGATGACTCAAGCTTATCTTTGATATGTACATCGCCTTCCAACTCCCGTAAATCATTTTCAGATAAGGGCTCACTATTCTCCGGCGCATCTTTTTTCTGAACAACCTCATATATTTTGTTAAGCATGTTTTCCATGTTTTTAACTTTTTCTTCGAGCTCGGAGATCTTACGATTTTCAACATTTTCAACATTCTCCCGAACTGCTGCCGCTTCTTCCAAAGCTTTAGTCTCAGCCTGTCCGGTTTGGGGCTGCATGACGGGGTGTTCATTAAAAAGAGCCTGGGCTGCTGGAATGTGCTGCGGTTGAGGCTGGGGTTGGTGAGACTGATATACTGCTGTTTGTCTTTGATTGTATTTTGGTTTTACCGGGCGTACATAATCATCATCTATCGCAGCTACAACTTCGATCATGGGTTTGGAAAACAAGCCCTTCAAGCCCTTAGGCTTTACTTTCTTGCTGTTCATAATCACAGCTTCGCTCCCAAGGTCCATCTTGACCTTGAGTAAGGCTTCCTGCATATCCTTGCATGTGTACCTGCGAATTTTCATTCTCTGATTCCCTTTCTGTTAAATGCTTACCATACCGACAGCGTTTACCTCCAAGGTTGGATCCAATTCGTTATATGACAGAACTACCAGCCCTGGAATAGCATGTTCGGTAAGACGCTTAAAATATAATCTCACAATTGGAGAAGCAAGTATGACCGGCTGCTTTCCTGATTGCGCCATCTTCTCCGACAATTTTGCAGCACTTGATATTATTTTACTGCTTACGGATGGTTCCATAGCCATATAGGATCCTGCCTCCGATTTCTGAACAGAATCCAGTATCATCTGCTCAATCTTGGGATCAAGTGTAATGACCTCAGAGTTATTACTGCTCAGATAGCTTTTTGAAATTGCTCTGCCAAGTGCCTGCCTGACGTATTCAGTCAGCATATCCGGATCCCTGGTCACAGGAGCAAAATCGGCCAGGGTTTCCAGAATTGTGACCATATCTCTTATGGAAACCCCTTCTCTCAGAAGATTTGCAAGAACCTTCTGAATTTCACCCAAAGTCATGATCTTCGGTATCAATTCATCCACAATTGCAGGATAAGCTGCTCTGACATTGTCAACAAGTGTCTGGACATCCTGCCTGCCAAGCAATTCATGTATATATCTTCTTATTATTTCAGTCATGTGCGTCGCAACTATGGAGGGTGCATCCACAACAGTATAACCAAGAACCTCGGCTTTATCACGCATTGACTCAGTGATCCAAATAGCAGGTAATCCAAAGGCGGGCTCTACCGTAGGTATGCCTTTTATTTCCTCATCAGCAGTGCCCGGATTCATTGCCATGAAATGATCCAGCATGAGCTCACCGCTCGCAACTTCAACACCTTTTATTTTAATGATATATTGATTAGGCGAAAGCTGGATATTATCCCTGAGCCTTATAACAGGAACGACCACACCCAGCTCAAGGGCAAGCTGACGCCTTATCATAACAACTCTGTCCAGTAGATCTCCGCCCTGATTTTTATCAGCCAGCGGGATAATAGCATATCCAAACTCCAGCTCAATGGGGTCTACCTGCAGCAGTGAAACCACATTTTCAGGTTTTCTGATTTCTTCGACTTCCTGCTGCTCGACCTTTAGTTCTTCTTCCTTACTGACCTTTTTACTTCTGTTCTTGATAATAATCCCAAGATAAATAAGTCCGCCGGCCATAAACAATAATGACCACTGACGAAGGATAGGCGTCAATAAAATACAAGCCCCGGCGCTTATAAAAAGAACCCTGGGACTGTCAAATAGCTGTCTTATGATGTCGCTTCCCAGATCGCCGTCCGAGGCGGCTCGTGTTACGATAATACCTGTCGCAACGGCGATCATCAGCGAGGGGATTTGGCTCACAAGACCGTCTCCTATGGTAAGAATGGTGTATGTGGTCAAAGCCTCATCAATGCTTTTATCCAAAAAAACCATTCCCATTATAATTCCGCCGATGATGTTGACAAAAACTATAATAATACCGGCAATGGCATCATTCTTGACGAATTTGGAGGCACCATCCATGGAGCCGTAGAAATCGGCTTCTCTTTGAATATTTTTGCGTCTTTCCTTAGCTTCGGTCTCACTTATCAGACCTGAATTCAAATCGGCGTCAATCGCCATTTGTTTACCGGGCATAGCGTCCAGTGTAAAGCGTGCAGCTACCTCTGAAACACGTTCGGCGCCTTTGGTGATGACCATGAATTGAACGATCATTATTACAATAAATACTAATGCACCTACTACCAGATTATCTCCGCCGACAAAGGTACCAAAGCTCCTGATAACCTCTCCGGCCTCTCCCTTTCCGATAATAAGCCTGGTGGAAACAATATTTAATGAAAGACGAAATAGTGTTGTAAAAAGAAGCATTGTAGGAAATGCCGCCATGGAAAGAGCATCGGTGGCATATATGGCATTTAACAGCATTAACAGGGATAGAGTAATATTGATGACCAATAGGACATCCAACAGAATGGCAGGGATGGGCACGATGATAAAGAGTATTATGAAAACTACACTCACGGCCACCATCAGATTTCTGTTGTTCATGAAAATTCCTCCGGTATAAATACCATTTTCTTTAGTAGCTTAACAAGT
Source organism: Clostridiaceae bacterium (assembly GCA_012520855.1). GTDB lineage: Bacteria > Bacillota > Clostridia > DSM-8532 > DSM-8532 > DTU059. The sequence continues at coordinate 10,553 of JAAYNO010000105.1, forward strand.
TTGTTATTGCCCGTATCCTGTTGAAAAAATACAAACTTTGTCTTATATCATCATTTTATAATAAAGCAACTGGTAAAACAATAGCAAAATAAACAGCACAATGGAAAACAGATACGAAAAATGCTAATGTCTGGATCAGGCTGAATGAACCCAGTATCAGACAGCAGCCCTTCTTATCTTTCCTGAGTCTTATATCTGAAAGAAAAAGCGCAGGAACAGGATGCCAGACTGTTTGACTTACAGCGGCAGCACTATTCTAAGAATAAAAATCTCCTCGGTTTTCTCAAATGAACAATAACCGTTATATTTCTCTGCGATCATGGACATGCTCTTTGTGCCAAAACCGTGACCTTCTCTTTTGCTTTGCTTTGACACAGCCTGACGGTTCTTCTGTGCACTTTTAGATAAATAAAAAACACCCCAAGATTTCTTATGAACAATAAGCATTTTGGGGTGTTTTAATTGCATTATAGAAGTGTACAGAAGAACCGTCCAAAATTACTGAAAAAGTCCGGGTTTTGTCATTCTGAATGGAGCGAAGCGGAATGAATCTTAAAACCCGCATAATCAGCTAATAAGATTCTTCGCTACGCTCAGAATGACATCCAAGGAACGACTTTTTCAGCAGTTTCGAACAGTCCCCTTGTGTTGGGTTTAATATTTTTTAAACAGCAGGGCTCCGTTGTGGCCGCCAAAGCCAAGAGCGTTGGAAAGCGCATATTCTATCTCTTTTTTTCGCCCCTGATTGGGAACATAGTCCAAATCGCATTCCGGGTCTGGGTCATGAAGATTTATAGTCGGAGGCAGAAAGCTATCTCTCATTGCCATAATACTGATGATAGCCTCTATTCCTCCGGCAGCACCTAAAAGGTGACCGGTCATGGACTTTGTTGAACTGACTACAATATTGGGTCCAAAGACCTTTTTAATGCTCCTGGTCTCCAGCGGATCGTTCAATGGAGTGCTTGTGCCGTGAGCATTGACATAACCCACCTTATCGGGTGTTACACCGGCGTCTTCCAGTGCAAGTTGCAGGCATTTAACCCCTGCGTCTCCTTCCGGGTCAGGTGCGGTTATATGGTAAGCATCACATGTACAACCATAACCTACAAGCTCGGCAAAAATCTTAGCACCTCTTTTTACCGCATGCTCGTATTCTTCCAGCACTAGTATCCCTGCTCCTTCTCCCATTACAAACCCGTCACGGTTTTTATCAAAAGGTCTGGAAGCTGTTTTTGGGTCGGTATTCTCACTCATTGCCCTCATGGAACAAAAACCCGAAAAGCCCAATGGTGTTATGGATGCTTCTGCGCCTCCGGAAATCATTATATCGGCATACCCGTTTTGGATCACCCTCATGGCATCACCTATGGAATGGTTTGCTGTCGCACAGGCAGTTACCACACATGCGTTATAACCTTTCAGGCCAAACTTGATGGCAATCTGACCCGAAGCCATATTGGCAATCATCATCGGAACAAAGAAAGGGCTGATTCTTTTGGGACCTTTTTCAAACAGTATCCTGCAATTATCTTCCAATGTCTCTATCCCACCTATTCCCGAACCGACTAATACACCGGCACGATAAGGGTCGATAGTTGAAAAATCAATGCCCGCCATCGTTACAGCTTCCTGTGCTGCATAAATGGAATATTGGGTAAAAAGATCCATTCTTTTTGCCTCTTTTTTGTCTATACATTGTGTAGCGTCAAAATCATCTATCTGAGCGCCCACTTTAGTCGAGTAATCGGATGTATCAAATTTCGTTATGGTCTTTATACCGTTTTTTCCTTCTTTCACTGCATTCCAAAAGGTCTCCAGGTTTGTGCCAAGCGAATGTACAACACCCAAGCCTGTAACTACCACTCTTTTTTTCATTGTTCTGACCTCCCAAATCAGATGTAACCTCTAACTTCTATCTTCTACCTTCTATCTTCAGATTTCTAACATCTAACTTCTTACTTCTAATGAGCAAAAAGTCCCAACATGATTAGTGTTGGGACTTTCAATGATAAGGATATACCTCAGTGATCAATCCATCTTTTGCATTATTGATGCGCCTTAATGTATTCAACAGCATCACCGACAGTTGCTATTTTCTCTGCTTCCTTGTCTGGTATTTCCAAATCAAATTCTTCCTCAAGAGCCATAATAAGCTCCACTATATCGAGAGAATCAGCACCAAGGTCATCGATAAAAGAAGATTCCAGTTTGATTTCTTCCGCATCAACGCCTAATTGCTCTACGATGATATCCTTAACTTTTTCAAATACCATACCATTCACCCCCTTCCAGACAGGAAATAATCAATAAACTTATCCATATTATTGCTGCTTCCAGAGAATAAATACTATCTGAGAGTGTAATCTCTGATTATTCATTCTCAGAGAATATTTTCCTATGGAAAAACATTCTCTTGAAATAATATTACATATATAACCCACCGTCAATATTTATTACCTGTCCCGTAATATATTGAGCTCTGTCGGAAGCAAGAAAGACCGCCAGTTCAGCTACTTCGGAAGTTGTCCCAAATCTTCCGAGGGGTATGCTTTTCAGATAGTTTTCCTTGTGTTCCGCAGAGAGTGAGTCCGTCATCTGGGTTTCTATAAAACCTGGTGCAATTGCATTACAGGTTATTCCGCGAGCACCGAACTCCCTTGCCACCGATTTTGTAAAACCAATAAGTCCGGCTTTTGATGCGGCGTAGTTAGCCTGACCTGCATTTCCCATAAGACCTACAATAGAAGATATATTGATAATGCTGCCACAGCGTTTTTTCATCATTATCCGGACGGCAGCCCTGGTACAGAGAAAAGCACTCTTAAGATTTGTTTTCATCACATCATCCCAGTCCTCTTCATCCATACGAATAAGCAGCTTATCACGTGTTATACCGGCATTGTTCACCAGAACATCCAGGCTGCCAAATACCCGGACCGTTTTCTCCACAAGTCCCTGAGCAGCTTCTAAAGTGCTTAAATCACCGGAAAAGCTTTCTGCTGAAAAGCCGTTTTTCTTAAATTCATCACAAACAGTATAAACCTTATCACTTGTTCCGGATAACATAACATTGGCTCCCAATTGAGCGAACCGATGTGCTGTGGCATGACCTATACCGCGAGTTGATCCTGTTACTATCACTGTTTTTCCTTGAAAATTTATATCAATCATCTCCTCATTTGGAAATATGGCAATGTGGTTTTGCTGGCCTTCAATTCTTTAATGCGGCAATTGTATTGTTCAAAGAGGCATTGTCTTCTACATTCAACACCCTTACTTCTTTATTGATCTTCCTGATAAATCCGCTCAGGACCTTCCCCGGACCTATCTCGATAAATGTATCCACTCCGTTTTGAATAAGTGTTCTGACGCAATCCTCCCAGAGAACTGGTTTGCTTACCTGGTTTATCAGGAGCTCTTTTATTATATTATGAGATTCAATTACCTTACCTGTTACATTTGTTACAACAGGTATATCCATAGTCTTGATATCAACACTATCCAGCTCGTTTGACAGTTTTTCGCCTGCCGGCTTAAGAAGGCTGCAATGAAACGGTGCACTGACATTAAGGAGCATTGCCCTTCTTGCGCCCTTTTCGGTGGCAATCTTTACAGCTTTGTTTATTGCGTCAATTTCACCTGCAAGCACTATCTGGCCTGGACAGTTAAAATTGGCTGCTTCAACTATCCCGTATTCACTTGCGATCCTGCAAATATCAAGAACATCCTCCCTGGTCAATCCGAGGATAGCAGCCATAGTGCCTGTGCCCAGCGGTACGGCTTCCTGCATGTATTTCCCGCGTTTTCGAACCAATCTCACCGCATCTTTGAAGTTAATAGAACCCGATAAAACATGTGCCGAATACTCACCTAAGCTTAAACCTCCGGTAAAATCTGCTTTGATTCCTGCCTCAATCAATGGCTGTGCACATGCAACGCTTGCGGTCAATATGGCCGGTTGAGTATTTTCTGTGATTCTAAGAGTTTCATCATCGCTTTCAAAAAGCATCTTCCTGACATCAATACCTAAAGCTTCGGAAGCTTCGTCAAAAATGCGGCTGGCACCGATGGAAATCCCGGTTATTTCCCTGCCCATACCAACGTATTGAGCGCCTTGCCCGGGAAAAACAAATGCAATTTTACTCATATATTTCCTCCAAATGACCTATGCATTATAATAAATAATTGTCATATGCTTGCCATACTGTGTTGGATGTATTTAAATGTCACTTTGGTAAATTCTTCGCTCCGCTTAAGAATGACAAATTTAATGTCAAGCTTATTTTGTCCATGTCAGCAATGCAGCTCCGTAAGTAAGTCCTCCCCCGAAAGCAACCAGAATCAGCTTATCTCCCTTCTTGAGAAAGCCCTTCTTAGCAGCTTCGTCCAGGCAAACAGGCACGCTGGCGCTGGAAATATTTCCTGTGTATTCGAGATTGGTATAGATTTTTTCCATCGGGACATCAAGCCTCCTGGCAGCATTTTGTAATATCCTCATATTGGCTTGATGTGGGATTATATATTGGATATCATTAATTGTCAGTCCTGCATCCTCCAGAACATTTTTCGTTGATTCACCCATGATCCTTGATGCAAAAGTAAATACCTCGCTGCCGTCCATCCAGATAACCTGTTTTTTCCCTTCGCTTCTCAACGACAAATCTTCTTGGGTCGCAAAAAAGCAGGGTACTGTAAGAACTGCACCATCTTCACCGCATGCTCCGATTATCGCTGGACCGATCCCGGTATCATCATCAACTCTGCTTAGAATTACAGCTCCGGCACCATCGCCAAAAAGCACACATGTTTTCCTGTCGTTAAAATCAGTAACACGGCTTAATGCTTCAGCCGACACAATGAGTATATTCTTATAGGTTCCGTTCTCAATAAACTGTTTTGAAATCTGAAGCGCATAAATAAAACCGGTACATGCAGCATTCATGTCAAAGGCCGCGGCTTTTTTAGCCCCGATCTGTTTTTGGACCTGACAGGCCAGTGAGGGTGTCAAGTAATCGGGTGTTATTGTAGTTGCTACGATCAACTCAATATCATCAGCAGCGATTCCCGCATCGGCGATCGCTCTTTTCGATGCCTCGGCGGCCAATTCAGACAGCGGCATACCATTATCAATAATACGTCTTTCCCTTATACCAGTTCTTTTAACGATCCATTCATCGCTTGTTTCCACGATACTTTCAAGTTGGAAATTCGTAAGCTTTTTATCAGGCAGCACACTGCCTGTTCCTGTTATTCCGGCTTTAAAGGGCTTTATCATATAATCCTCCGACTTCCATGCACGCAAAGATATTTTTCATCTGTTCCAAAACGGCTGTACAAGCCGAACTGCAGGCCTTCAAAATAGTATTTTTTATTGCCTTTGATCTGGAGTTGCCATGGCATTTATAGATCATGCCATTAACTCCCAGGATCGGTGTACCGCCTAGTTCTTCAGGATCGATTTCCTTTTTAAGTTTCTTGAGTTCGTGCTTTACTAAAAAATAGCTGATTCTTCCTGACAGACTCTTTGAATACATCTTCTTTAAATAATCCATGAAGTATTTGCCTGTACCTTCCATGATCTTGAGCATGGCATTTCCGGTAAACCCATCACAAACAGCCACATCGACCTTACCGTCAGTAATGTCACGTCCTTCAACATTACCGATAAAATTGATATCCGCTTTCTTAAGAATCTCATATGCCTGCTTAAGTGCTTCGTTTCCTTTGCTTTCTTCAGTACCTACATTAACAAGCCCGACCCGGGGTCTTTCTACTCCGTGCATATTTTTCATATATTCAGCGCCCATTATGCCAAATTGGACATAATTGACGGGTTTGATCTGAGTATTCATACCCGCATCTATTATCATAGTCTGGCCTTTGATCGAAGGAACGACTGGAGCTAATGCCGGCCTTACAACCCCTTTGATTCTTCCGGCAATCAGAAGTGACCCTGCAAGCAAAGCTCCTGTACTACCGGCTGATATAAAAGCTTGAGCTGATTGAGCCTTTATTTTTTTCATACCTACAACGATCGAAGAATTGGGTTTTTTCTTTATAGCCTCGGTAGGCTTATCCAAATTAGTTATTTCATCTGTTGTTTCGGTTATAATTATCCGGGGGTTTTTGATGTTCTCTTTTCCCAAACATTTTTCTATTTTGGCGCGATCCCCCAAAAGTTCTATTTCAAACCCATTAGTTTCCAATGCTTCAAGACAACCCTTTATTATTTCATCGGGCGCGTTGTCTCCTCCCATTGCGTCAACAATTATTCTCAAGCCCTCAGCTCCTTAATATATACATCGATAAATCATGCAGTTAATTTGTATTTAAATGCTGCTTTTATTACCATTATGCTTTTGGTATCTCAACTAATAGAAATTTTCCTCTGAATACCTCAACTTGCTTATTATAAATCATAACCCAAACTATATACTTTCCCGAGGGACGTCTTTGCTTGATAGAGACTTTTGCAACCAATTTGCTTCCTGCATATACAGGATGCTTATATTTAATATTGGCAACGCCGACCAAAGCCACATCAGCATCGATCACGGCTATGGCGATCGATTCAGCCATAGAATAAATATAATGTCCCCGGACGATCTTTGACTGGGCAAAAACCATTTGCTCAGTAGTATCCAATATAGAAATCGCACTTTCCCCTAAATTGAGCTCTACTATCTCGCCAATGACCTCTTCTGAATTTAAGGCTCTTAATTTATTAAGATTTCTGGAAGCCATTTCACGGATCCGCTGCCTTAGTTCTGGTACGCCTATTTCAAGTCTGTCCAGCCTGACAGTCGGTACGCTGACTGATAATATCTCAGCTAACTCTTCGTCCGTTAAAAAAGGATCTTCTTTAAGCTTCTCAACAAGTTTCAATTGTCTTTCTTTTTTTGCACTTGGATCTCTACTCAAAGCTTCAACTCCAATAATTATTACCTGATAATATGGTCTGTTGATAGTATATTACATTTTCCTTTTGTATGCAATACCGAAAGTTAGAAGTTAGAGGTCAGAAATTAGAGGTTAGAGGTTAAAAGTTAGAGGTTGGAGGTTGGAAACCTGGCAGCGTGTCGCCGCTTCGTGATGTTGAAGCAACATTCGAAAGGATATTGTTTGCGAAGGATCTTCGGCTGTTATACAGCCTCAAAAAATGACAAGGCGACCATCACCGGTTCTGCGCGGCAAATAGCGAATGGTCACCTAAGCGTGTTTTGTGAAAACTTTTTTCGCTCTAATTAAGGTGTTGAAGGAGGTATACTTTGCATTCCGGACGGTGTAAAGTCGACACCCGTATCCTCAAAAATTGATTTCATCAAACCTTTTGCAAATGCTCCTATTTGCTCTCTGAAGATTATTGCGAGACCCACCATTATTGCAAGGATTATTACAACTTCAACCGTGTTGATACCTTTTTGGCTTTTTATAAAATCCTTAGCCTTGTTCCACATAATTGCCCTCCCGATACAAAATTTTACTAACATATTTATGCAATTATTTTATAATCTTGTATCGGAGATGTCAACTATTATATGATCTACCGTCGGCTAACTTTGCTTCATTTCTCCGGTAACTTTTCTAGCTATTTCATAAGAGAAGCCTCTGTGCAGCAAAAACCGATAAACCTTCTGTTCTATTTTTATATCGGATATATCATATTTGCCGAATTTTCTTCTCGCTTCACGGAGAGCCACCTCATAATCATCGATTTCGAACTCAGACAGGGCCTTCTCGATGATCTCAGCGTCTATACCCTTATTTTTAAGCTCATATGCAAGAGATCTTTTTGAAAGGGCTTTTGTCCTGATTCGTTCAGTAAGGTATTTCAATGCATAGCGGTTATCGTCCAGATATCCTATAGTTTTAAGCTCGTTGATGGCAGTCTGCGCCACATCGGCATCAAACCCCGCTTCTTTAAGCTTTTTTAATATTTCGCTTTCACTTCTGTCTTTAAAGGTAAGATACCTGACCGCCTTTTCCCTTGCCGCTTTCACAAGAATTTTAGTACGAATGAGCAATAACTTTTCTTCACTTATTTCGGTTTCCTCATACAGGTTATTTTTTATATAGTCTTCATTCGGGATAGTAAAAGAATAATTATTATCTATAAAGACACGGACCATGTCTTTATCCCTGACTTTTTCCACAGATGTTATTGTCATAATTACCACCTTTAACACTAAGAATTGGATTTATTTCATTATACCTTTTCTTAAGCCATGGGGGCAAATAATTAATCAAACCATCCATTTGCTTCCCTGTAAAAAAGCCTCCCTTGACCGGGAGGCTTTTTGAAGAAGCATAGGAACCGTCCCCCTGCTTCTATATGTCATCATCCGCCGAATGTGCCTGGATACTGCTTAAAAAAGCTTTTTCATATTCGGCTCTGATTTTTGTTTCTATCTCTTTTGTCGTCTCAGGATTATCATGCAGGAATCTTTTTGCATTTTCTCGACCCTGGCCGATTCTCTGATCACCGTATGAGAACCATGCCCCACTCTTTTTTATGATGTCTAACGTTACTCCTATATCGAGTATACAGCCTTCTTTTGAAATGCCCTTACCGTAAATGATATCAAACTCAGCTTCTTTGAACGGAGGCGCAACCTTATTCTTTACAACTTTAACCTTTATTCTGTTGCCGATAGCATCGCTGCCTTCTTTAAGAGTCTCAACCCGCCTTACGTCCATCCTCACCGAAGAGTAGAACTTCAAAGCGCGCCCTCCGGGGGTGACCTCCGGATTTCCGAACATGATTCCAACCTTCTCGCGAAGCTGATTTATGAATATTGCCACAGTCTTTGATTTGCTGACAACACCTGAAAGCTTTCTCATTGCTTGGGACATAAGCCTTGCCTGAAGTCCCACATGGGTATCTCCCATCTCGCCGTCTATTTCAGCTTTCGGTACCAGAGCTGCGACCGAGTCCACAACTATTATATCTATAGCTCCGCTCCTTACAAGAGCCTCAGCTATTTCAAGAGCCTGTTCACCAGTATCGGGCTGGGACACGATAAGATTGTCGATATCGACTCCCAGATTTTTTGCATATACGGGATCCAGTGCGTGTTCGGCATCAATAAACGCTGCTTCGCCTCCCAGTTTCTGCGCTTCTGCAACGATATGAAGGGCAACTGTGGTTTTACCTGATGATTCAGGTCCGAATATTTCTATGATCCTTCCTCTCGGCAGCCCTCCGACCCCTAATGCAATATCAAGCGTAAGTGCTCCTGTGGGTATTGAATCCACACTAACATGGGATACCTCCCCCAATTTCATGACCGCACCTTTACCGAACTGTTTTTCGATCTGGCCCATAACAAGTTCCAATGCTTTTTTCTTTTCTTCCATAGCTTTAACCCATCCTTTGCCGAACATTTGTTCTTAGTATATGATATTTTTTTCTGTAAGTCAAGTATTTTTTGTGCTATTATTTTACATTATATCTATATTGTTTCATGATAAAATTTTAGCATAAACAACGTAAGTTTTCCAGTCAGGTTTGATTGTTATGAATTTAGCTCCTGTTGGTAATTAGGACTTGAGTGCAAAATTTTACGGGAGGATGAGCTATGGTTTACAAAAGCGATATGCCCGGAACTTCAATTTACGAAAGTCGGCCTGATGATAGCAGCAGTGTATACCTTACACCCGACAGGTTCAATGTTAAGGGTGACGGAATCCATGACGATACTGACGGCATTCAGCAAGCTATTTTGACAGTCCAGGAAAAGTCAGGTTATGGCATAGTCTTTATACCTGAAGGAACATACAGGATAAGCAGAACTATCCATATCGGTACTGCCTGCCGGCTTATCGGCTACGGCATCAAAAGGCCTGTCTTTATTCTGGCTGAAAATACCCCGGGGTTCCAAACGCCTGCCGAAAATGACAAAGGGCAAGGCAGATATATGTTCTGGTTTACAAAAAACGTCCCCTTGCCCGGTGAAGAAATCAGAGACGCGAATCCCGGAACTTTTTACAGTGCCTTTTCTAATATTGATATCAAAATTGAAAGCGGCAATCCAGCTGCTGTGGCCTTAAGAACCCATTACGCCCAGCATTGCTTTGTATCCCATGTTGATATTCATATAGGAGATGGCAAGGCGGGAATTTATGATGTCGGCAATGAGATAGAGAATGTGCGCTTTTTCGGGGGCGATTACGGCATTTATACTACAAAACCGTCTCCCGGCTGGCCTTTTATGATGGTCGACACATACTTTGAAGGGCAAAGAAAAGCAGCAATAAAGACCCGTGAGGCAGGGCTCACCATAGTGCGGATGGAAGCCTGTGACATGCCCGTCGTTATTGAGACCGAACCTGATTATACAGAAAAACTCTATATGGAGGACTGCCGGTTTGTCAATATAAAGGACGCTGCCCTTATCATCAGCAACGAGCTTAACTCCCATAATCAAATAAGTCTTAAGAATGTAATATTGAGCGATACACCTGATCTGGCATATTTCAGGCAAAGCGGCAAAATCGTCAAGGGTGCCGGAGCCATATATAGCGTGCGTTCATTTGTTCATGGCAGGCAAATCGATGATTTGGGCAAATCCCCCGAAACAAAGACCATTCTTGATATGACAGAGCTTAAAAGCCTTCCGGAGCCTGCTTTGACCGATATACCGAAGCTTCCTCCAACATCTTCCTGGGTCAATTTAAAGGATCTGGGAGCTAAGGGAGATGGCGTGACCGATGATACTCAGGCTATAAGAAACGCAATCTCTAACCATCAGGTAATCTATATGCCCCAGGGGGTTTACCGCGTTACCGACACTATTGCTCTTAAGCCCGATACTATATTGATAGGTCTGAACCCTATTTCCACCCGCCTTACCATATTGAATAACACAGAGGCTTTTGGCGGCTTCGGTCCACCAAAACCTCTTATTGATGTGCCCAGAGGCGGGAAAAATATAATAACTGGCATAGGTGTTGACACCGGAGCCAGGAACACAAGAGCAATGGGTATAAGATGGAAGGCTGGGCCTTCTTCCTATATGAACGATGTAAAATTCATTGGCGGCCACGGAAGCATGGAGCCCGGAGGCGGCTACAGCCCTGTATATAATAGTAGCAGAACCGGTGATGCCGATGTGGACAACAAATGGGATTCCCAATACTGGAGCTTATGGATCACAGATGGCGGTGGCGGTGTTTTCAAGGATATCTGGACTGCAAGCACTTATGCCTCCGCTGGTATTTATATTTCCGACACCAAAACGCCTGGCAGGATATATGCCATGTCTGTTGAGCATCATGTGAGAAATGAAGTAAGATTAAAGAATGTTTCCAACTGGAAAATCTATGCGCTCCAATTGGAGGAGGAATATGCCGAGAGTCCTGATTGTCAGCCCATTGAAATAGAGAACAGCAGCGATGTTCTATTTGCAAACCTTTATTTCTTCAGGGTGATCTGGGTCTGTACTCCTTATCCCCAGGCAATAAGATCCTGGAGCTGCAGAGACGTTGAGTTTCTTAACATCCACAATTTTGCCCAGACGAAATATCCTTTTAATAATACACTTTATGATATGGACACCGATATCGAGGTTCGTCCGTGGGAGCTTACCAGATTATATATAAGCGGAAATACAAAGAGAAATATTCCAGATAAAAAGGTACAGAAGATAGCCGGCGGATTTGAAATGGCCGATGCCATATGTAAGGACAGCAAGGGCAATATCTATTTCTGTGATTCGAGAATGAAGCGAATCTATAAATGGTCGGAAAAAGAGGAAAAGCTTCATCTGGTAAGCGATATCCATTATAAGCCTCTTTCATTGGCCTGTGATACGATGGATAACCTTCTGGTGGTTTCAGAGTATCTCCCATCAAAGGGAGCATTGATAAACGGCGAGCCCGAAGTTTATCAAAATGGAGAGGACGCGCTGGGCACTTCATACAGCCACTGGTACAGCAAGGGTGCTACCGTAAAGGTTTATTCCATAGATCCCGACGCTCCGGATACAACCATGAAGGTACTTGAAAAAGTTCCCGTTGCAAAAGTCGGTAATATCTATAAAACATTGCACCCTGCCAACAGATGGCGTGACAGCTCCGACTTTCTAGCAGTATCCCAAAACCAGCCTGAGTATTGCTTCCTGGCCTTAGACCGGGCATATTCTTCCGGGGCAACAGTGGTCCCTGTATGCTATGACCTCATGCGCGGGGTTTGCCTCCATGAGGCATATCCGTTTCGGCCATTTTTTTCCGTGGACGAATATTTAAAGAGAACTTACCGTTTCAATGTCACCAAGGAAGGATACCTTACAAAGCCTGTTGTCTTTGCCGAGCACGGAGAGACCAATGTTGCTGTCGGTAAAGACGGTCTTGTGTACATTCCTGACGGTGAAATATATGTATATGATGCAGAGGGGGATTTGAAAGGCGAAATTGGCATGCCTGAGCGGCCAAATTGCGTGATAACGGGTGAGGATGGAAAGTATTTGTATGTTACGGCGCGCTCCTCTTTTTACCGGATCAGGCTTTCCTGAATCTCTTTAGCTTTGACAGGACCAAATCATTGATGTATCTGATTTCACTTACTCTCAATTTGAGCAGGATAAGCCAGAAGAGGCCAAGCCCACCTGCTACGGGAACACATATGGCTGCGACCTGGCTTATTTTAGACTCTATATTGGGCCTTATCAGAACCGAAAGCCCATATGTCACGAGTCCGGCAGGGATAGTTCCTATCATTGACTTTACAATATATCCGAAATTATCTGTGATTATATCAATACCTGTCTTTTTCCTGAACATGAGCATATAGATCATCATAATGACAAATTGGCTCATTGAATAAGCCAGAGCTGTACCCGCGATCCCGATGCCAGTCAGATTCCTGAAAATGACGTTCAGCAGGTACAATATAACAATACCGAACAGCCCGCCGAATAAAGGAGTTTTACTGTCATGTATCGAATAGAATGCTCTTGTCATAAGGGCAGTCATGGAGGAAAATACCAGTGTTGCCGAATATCCCATAAGGCATAATCCACCGTAGAAGACATCGTATTCGGTGCCCGAGGAGCCCCATTTGAATAATATCCTCATGATGTCACCACTTAATATCATCATGACGAGAGAAGTTATGAACGACATGAGAAAAACCACCCTGAGCCCTTTATAAAGCACTTTTTTGAATTCATCCGGGTTTTCTTTCGCAAAGTGCTCGGACAGTGTGGGCAAAAGCGCTATGCCTATGCTTTGGGCAAATATCCCGAGGGGCAGCTGCCAGGTTTTGTTCGCATTGTTCAAAATCGTGACCATACCGGCTTCGTAAAATGTAGCATAGCTCCTTGATATAATTATATTGATCTCGATAATGGTCGAAGAAATCAGGGATGGAATGGCCTGATGTATAAGCTTGCTGAAGGCTTCGCTTTTGAGAAAAAACTTTGGCCTGTAATTGACGAAATGCCTGAAAGCGCCTGTAAATTGAATCGCAAAGAATACGGCGCCTCCTGCGACAACTCCCCAGGCTGTCAGTTCCGCGCTCTTAGCTCCAAAAGCAGCAATGCTTAAAATAGTGCAGATATTGTATATTACAGGTCCGAATGCAGCAACAGCAAACCTTTTATATGAGTTGAGTATGCCGTTCATCTGCCCGGCCATCATCATAAAGGGAGCGTTGAGCAATAGTATCCTGGTAAGCTTTATTAATAAATCTTTGTCGCCTGATATTCCTTCCTTGTATCCGGAGGCAAAAACAGCCATAAAACTATCGGTAAAAATGAAAAATACTATCTCCAAAACAACCATCAGAATAACCGATAGATTCATAAAGGTGCTGATGGCTCTCCAGCCTGTTCTTTCCTGCCCTTTTGTCAGGTATGTGGAGAGTATCGGGATGAAAGCTGCAGCTATAGCGCCCCCCGCAAGCAGATCATACACCAGATCGGGCAGCGTAAACGCAAGTATGAATTCGTCCGAATACCCCATGGGTTTCATTTGTGTGGTTATAAGTACATTTCTTAAAAAGCCGGTAATTCTGCTCAGCAGAGTACCGAACATTACCAATCCGGCTGCTCCTGTCAGTTTCTTTACTGAGTCAACACTACTTCCCATTTTTTCTCCGTATTTAAATCATCATTTTTCGCAGCAAATTAAGAGCGTTCAGGCACGCCACATGCCTGACTCTTTCTCTGTCTCCGTTAAGCTTTAATTCAATGCATTCAGTTTTACCGTCCAAATATACCGCAATGTAAACCAGTCCAGCAGGTTTATCCGGAATATGCGAAAGAGCCGTACTGCAGGGAACGGGATCGGTCATGTTATTGGGACCTGCCATTCCGGTGATCGATATTCCTGCCCGGGTACCAGTTTTCTTTATAAGGCAATTGACCATTTCAATGGCGGTTTCACGGCTTACTGCGCCATACGTTTCCAATGTGTCGGGAGACACTCCCAGCATATCAATTTTAGCACTGTTGGAATAGGTTATAAAGCCCTTTTCAAATACTTTGGAAACTCCGGGCACATTGACAAGCTTTGCTGCCAGCATTCCTCCGGTACAGGACTCGGCCACCGATATACTGATGTTTTTCTCTATAATGAGCCTGACAACCACTTCTTCCATAGTTTCACCGTTTATCGAATAAAGATCGGTTCCAAGGCGCTCTCTTATTTTATCAATGACAGGACAAATCATGCTTTCGGCTTCATTGGCATCCCTGCACCTTGCCGTGACCCGTACAACTACCTCGCCCATATTTACATAAGGTGCGATTGTCGGGTTTGACTGGGCTTTGATAAGATCAATTATCTTCATTTCCATCTCGGACTCACCGACTCCGAATACCTTGAGCATTTTTGAACCGATGGTCTGACCTGTCATTTTCTCGAAGTATGGGAAAACCGTCTCTTCAAACATGGGGATCATCTCTTTAGGCGGTCCCGGAAGCAAAATCACTATCTTTCCATCTTTTTCGATGATACAGCCCGGAGCGGTTCCGTTGTTATTTGGAACAATAATACTGTTCTCAGGGATATACGCCTGTTTTGCGTTACTATCCATCATCTTTCTGTTGACCCTTTCAAAAAAGGCCTTTATATCCTGATAGATTTCCGGGTGCAAAACAAGCTTAAGCCCCATAGTTTCAGCAACGGTCTCCTTGGTCAGATCGTCTTGAGTCGGCCCCATCCCCCCGGTTGATATTACTATGTCGGCACGGCTTAAAGCTGTCTTCAGGCTTTCTTTCAGCCGGACAGGGTTATCTCCGACAACACTGTGGTAGTAGACGCTGACCCCCACATCGTTGAGCCTTTTTGAAAGGTATTGTGCATTGGTGTTTGTAATTTGCCCTATCAGCAATTCGGTACCTACTGCAAGAATCTCAGCTACCATAAAAGTTCACACTCATTCCAGAAAAGTTTCTATGACCGACCATATCTCTTCAGCTCCAGTACGCTTAAGAGAAGAAAAGGGTATGACCTTGCTGCCATCATCCAGATTCAGTTTTCTTCTTATATTATCAATATTCTTCTTATGCTCCGACCTTTTTACCTTGTCAGATTTTGTGGCAACAACGGCAAACTCACGTTTGGATCGTTTAATATAATCAAGCATCAGTATATCGTCACCGGTAGGATCATGCCGCATATCTACCAAAAGCAATATGATGTTTAAGTTTTGTCTGGTGTTTAGATAGGTTTCTGCCAACAATCCCCAGGATTTGCGCTCCTCTTTGGATACCTTTGCATAGCCATACCCAGGCAAGTCCACCAGCATAAGACTGTCATTTATATTATAAAAATTAATAACCCTTGTTTTACCCGGTGTATTACCGACTCTGGCAAGTGATTTTCTGTTGACCAAAGTATTTATCAGTGAAGATTTACCGACATTGGAGCGACCTGCCAGAGCAATTTCAGGCCACCCGGTATCGGGATATTGAGAGGGATTAACAGCCGAAATCATAAACTCGGCCTTTTTAATTATCATTGAATATCTCCATCCTTATTTCTGCTTCAACAATTCCTGCGCAAGTTTTCTGGCTGCCTCGGTTGCATGTTCCCCGCTTAAAAGCCTTGTTATCTCTTCCTCTCTGTCAGTCTTATCAAGAAGCTTAACCTTTGTCAGCGTACGGCCATCCTTCTCCATTTTTTCAATAAGGTAGTGCGTATCAGCCTGACTTGCTATTTGTGCGTGGTGGGTTATGCAAATAACCTGATGCATCCCGGCTACAGCCTTAAGCTTTTCTCCCAGCCTTGAAGCTGCCTTCCCGCTGACTCCTGTGTCAATCTCATCAAACACCAATGTGGGAATAGCGTCGATATCTGCCAGGATAGTTTTTATGGCAAGCATGCAGCGGGACATTTCACCTCCTGATGCTATTTTCGACAGGGGCTTCAAAGGTTCTCCGGCGTTTGGCGAAAATAAAAATTCAACCTTGTCTGTCCCGTTTTCTGTAAATCCATCTTCGGGACGGGAAACTATTGAGACTAAAAACTGTGTCCTGGGCATCTCAAGATCATTTAGCTCCTTCAGTATGCCTTTCTCAAGTCGCTTCGCCGCTTCTGTTCTTAATTTATTCAAACTTCCGCATTTTCTATGCAAGTCCTTTTCAATTGCTTCGATATCTTTTTTTATGGCAAGGATCAATTCTTCACTTCTCTCGATTTCATCCAACTGCTGTTTGGAACTCTCAAGATATGTAAGCACATCATCTATGGTTTCACCGTATTTACGCTGCAATCCCTGAATCAGGCTTATGCGTTCCTCTATACTCTTATGGAGTTTCGGATCGTATTCGGTTTTGTCCCTTATCATCCTTATATCCCGGGATATATCGACAAGTCTTTCCTCGATCTCTCCTAAAGAGCTGCTTATCATTTCATAGTCCGGGTCCAGATCATCGACCTTTCTTATGAAATCAAGGGACACCCCTATTTTGTCCAGTGCGCTTTGGTCATCCCCTTCTTCGCCCCGTATCATTTGATATGCCTGTGAAAAAGCATTTATAATCTCTTCTGAGTGGCTTAAAATCCTGCTTTGCCGCTGGAGCTCTTCATCCTCCCCTATACGAAGATTTGCGCTTTCGATCTCATTTATCTGATATTTTAGCATATCAATGGTGCGTTCCCGCTCTTTACCTTCTCCTGAAAGAGCTTTCAATTTTGACTTCAATTCATGGAGCCTTTCTAAAAGCATCCGGTACTCCCTTTTTTCCTCTGCAAGCTTTTCACCTGTAAATAAGTCAAGAAGCTCAATATGGGTTTCAGCCCTCAGTAATGACTGATTATCATGCTGGCCGTGTATATCCACAAGCTTTTGGCCTATCTCCCTCAGCATTGAAACAGTGACCATGGTACCGTTGACCCGGCATATATTCTTGCCTGATTCAGTGATAACCCTTGATATAAGTATATTTCCATCATCCTGAGTCTCAATGCCAAAGGTATCAAGAAGCTCGGATAAGTCACTGCCATGAGAAAAAAGCCCCTGAACAAATGCTTTATCAGAGCCCGAACGAATCAATTCCTTTGAAACACGGGAGCCTAAAAGAGCATTGAGGGAATCGATAATTATGGATTTCCCGGCTCCTGTTTCACCAGTCAATACATTAAAGCCCTTAAATAAGGGAATATTCAGTTTTTCTATAATGGCAACATTCTCAACATCAAGCTGGATCAGCATCTTTTTACTCAAGACACTCCTCTCACCATGCGTGTTATTTTATCCATTAAGTCTTCAGCTATTTTTTCAGCACGGCAAACAACCATCACGGTATCATCTCCGGCTATGGTTCCCACTATATCACTCCAGCCAAGGGCATCCAGGGTCGCGGCAACTGCCTGAGCCATACCCGGCAGGGTTTTTATGACAAGAATATTGTTGGCATAATCACATGATACATAGGCTTCCTTGATTATTATCAACAACCTGTCATTCATATTTCCGGTATCAGAATTCATAGCCGAATACCGATATTTCCCGTCAGGTGTCAGAACCTTTATCAGTCTTAATTCCTTGATATCTCTTGATATCGTTGCCTGAGTAACATCCATTCCCAATTCTCTTAGCTTGTCGGCTAAGTCATCCTGAGTTTCGATCACATTATTCTCGATAATATCCAGTATTTTAGCATGGCGATTGTATTTCATATCTTCCCTCCATTTAATCCGGGCTGTATTTATATTTTTAACTTATAATAGATTCTTCCTTGCGACTTTAGTCGTATCGACTTAAGTAGCCTAGTCATCTCTGAACGAAGCGCAGCTACTCCACTGTCATTCTGAACGAAGCGCAGCGTAGTGAAGAATCTTATTTCGTTCTATGCATCTTTGCCCTAAGAATATCATAAAAGTCCATATTCTTAACAGAGGCAAAGTAAACACTTTCATCAGATGCTTTAACAATTATCTGATCACCTAGCTCCAGGGTAAAGCCTTCCTGTCCGTCAAGGGTCAAAATTGCATCTATTTCGCTTTTATCGTCAATTATTACCGATACTGTTTTTGTATCGGATGCTATATATGATCGTGAATGAAGTATATGGGGGCAAATAGGTGACACGATCACCAGCCGCATATCGGGCTGAACAATAGGCCCTCCCGCAGACAGAGAATATCCGGTTGAACCGGTAGGTGTGGAAATTATAACTCCGTCGCCTGAAAAAGAATCAGCGTACTTGTCGTCTATCATAACTATGAGCCTCAATATACGGGACAGAGCCATCCTGGTAATAACTGCGTCATTTATTGCTATGTTCTCATAAACCTTTTCCCCGTTTCTCATGACCGTCACATCCAATACCATACGGGATTGGATCCCATATTCACCGGTCACTAAACTGTCAATGGCCATTTCAATCTCACTTATTTCAACTTCGGCCAAAAAACCAACAGTCCCCTTGTTAATACCCAGAACAGGCTTTTTATATGTAAATGCCTTACGTGCAGTATTAAGAAATGTTCCGTCACCGCCGACGCAAATAATAAACTCGGAATCCTTAAAAAGTGTTGATGATTCTATCACCGGTAATTCTATGCAGGAAGAAACCCCCGGTTTTACCATGACTTTAAAGCCTTTTTCCAGAAGCTTTTTTATAATCAATTTTGTATGCTTATATTCGGTATCTTTATTCTTTCCTACAACTACACCTATTATCTTCAAGCAATACTCCACCTAAATTCAAATGTATCTTTATTATACATAAGTTTCGTATAATAATACAAGTGAGTATTGGGGACGGTCCTTCTTACTCATTCCTCTCACCCACGCCTGCGATCTATTCAAACATGGCAGACATCAAAGTAGAAGCAGCGGCTCATGGATTTGTTCTCTTTAACGTTCCACGTTGAGAGTTGTGTAGTGATAACAAGGGATGAAAAGTAGTATGGCTGAAAAGGCTGTAGAGGTGGGGTTTATA
>JAAYNO010000106.1 GCA_012520855.1 Clostridiaceae bacterium
AAAAAATCTGAAGTAAAATATGCGTTCATACAGAACCATTCCGAGTATCCCGTTACAAAGTGGGCCGTCATCCTTGGTGTCTCAACTAGCGCTTATTACGACTGGTTGAGAACTAAAGAAAAACGGGATCGAAAACGAGAAGAATACATCAACGAGATCAAACGGATCTTTGCCGAAAGCAATAACACTTATGGTGTGGATCGGATCTGTGGCAGCCTCAGAAGGCGTGGTTTTACCACCTCCTACCGACGTGTGGCCAGAATCATGAAGGATTTGGGTCTCGTATCGGTTCACCGCCGACGTCGTCAACGTTCCTTGACAGATAGCCGAAAGGCTAGAGGCAAAGACTACCCAAACCTGGTACATGGTCTGTATATAACCGAGCCCTTTCAAGTAATCACTAGTGACATTAGCTACATCAGAACCGCTGAGGGCTTTGAATACCTCTGTAAGATAAAAGACGTGGCCAGTGGCGTAGTCCTAGCCCACACTATGTCTGATAGGATGAAAACAGACTTGGTGATAGAAACGATCAAAAAAGCTAAAAAACGTTGGAACTTACCGGCCGGGTGCATTCACCACAGTGACCTTGGGAGCCAATATACATCTGAAGCAGTGGCCAAGCTACTGCAGGAGTATGGTATCCGCCAAAGCTTCTCCAGAGTAGGCAAGCCGGGAGATAATGCCTGGAGTGAAAGCTATTTTGCCAACCTTAAGAAGGAGGCAGTCCACTGGAGCCATTTTCAAACCCGCGAGGAAGCCCGTCAAGCTATCTTTGCATATACGGAAGGATTCTATAACACGCGTCGCATCCAAAAACGTTTGGGTTATCTTAGCCCTATCGAATGGCTTAATTATTATCATGAGCTGGTTTCAGAAAGTGTCGCTTAATCAAATGTCCGGAAAAGTGTTGACTTCCCCTATGCCCATGTCAGCTTTACCATGGTGTGCAGAATCATAAAGCTGCTTGAATATATTAACACGGAAAGGAGGATAACTTACTAAAAATTTTTCGTGTCTTGACAATGGGGGGCATAATAGTTAAAAAGAATATAAAAAAAGGATTTATTAAATAGAGTCTCTAAACAATGTGTCAATAATGTAGTTGAAATATGTTTAATCGATGGAAGAAAAGGTGTATTCACGAAGCTCTCATTTCGGAAGATAGGTGTAGGAAGATGCTGTAGATTATTATGCAACTGATTAGGTTTAAGCTAGTTGATTATAAGGAGGACTTTTATAATGGAATATAGAGAACTTGGTAAAACAGGTTTAAAAGTTAGTACGATTGGCCTTGGCTGCGAACATCTTGATGGTAAGCCCTATACACAGATTGAAGAAACAATCAATGCTGCCCTTGAAAATAATATAAATATCCTGGATGTGTTCATGCCGGGGAAAGAAATTCGGGAAAACATCGCGAAAGCTTTAGGGGCAAGACGTAATAAGGTGATAATTCAAGGACACATTGGTTCGACGGATATTAGGCAACAGTATGATATAAGCCGGGATCTGCCGACAGTACGGCGCTACTTCGAAGATATCCTGCGCATTTTTGGCGGCTTCATCGATTTAGGAATGATG
This sequence comes from Clostridiaceae bacterium, assembly GCA_012520855.1. Classification (GTDB taxonomy): domain Bacteria; phylum Bacillota; class Clostridia; order DSM-8532; family DSM-8532; genus DTU059. The sequence goes on from JAAYNO010000106.1 coordinate 1,585, forward strand.
TTTTTCATTGACTCGGAGGAAGATTATAAAAATGTTTTCGAAACCGACTTCGTCAAATACGTAGAACATCTTAAAAAGCAAGGTTACATAGGACATATCGGCTTTAGTTCGCATAATCCAGCAATGGCCATTAAGGTGATTAATACGGGATTACCAGAAATGTTACTGTTTAGCATTAACCCTGCCTTTGATATGCTCCCATCGGAGGAATATATTATGGATCATCTCGAAAAAGGCTTTGATCCTGAACTATTTCGAGGAATTGACCCCAAGCGAGCGGAACTGTATAAGCTTTGTACGCAAAAACAGATTGGCATTACGGTGATGAAAACTCTGGGTGGCGGTAAATTGATTTCGCCGAAACATACTCCGTTTGCGAAGCCGCTTACCGTAGCCCAATGTATTCATTATGCACTGTCAAGGCCGGCTGTGGCCAGCGTAATGCTGGGTTGCCAGACACCAGGCGAGATACTAAAGGCGATACGATATTTTGAACTTGACGCTTCGGAGAAAGATTATGCTGAAATTCTTGGAACAATGCGTAATGATTTTATAGGTAACTGCGTTTATTGCGGCCATTGCCAACCTTGTCCGGCAGGGATTGACATTGCTACAGTCAACAAGTATCTCGATATTGCTCGGTTAGATTCCGCTCATATACCGCCATCCATTCGCTCTCACTACTTAAGCTTAGCTCATAGTGGAAGTGACTGCATTGAATGTGGTAACTGTGAGAAACGCTGCCCATTTGGTGTGCCGATTATCAAGAATATGGCTGAAGCAGAAAGACTTTTAGGCAAGAATAATTAAAAGCAAGAAGTTTAGTATAACTTTGCCTGGCTATTTGGTAGCTAGTAAGTTAGGAGGAGGTCTATTAATACATAAATGATTACAATTAGGAATGAAGAAAAAAAAGATAATAGAAAAGTGGAGGAAATCACAAGGAAAGCTTTTTGGAATCTGTATGCCCCGGGGTGCAGTGAGCATTACTTGGTTCATATCATGCGCTCCCATGAGGATTTTCTACCGGAACTGGATTTTGTGATCGAAGTTGACGGCAAAATTATCGGCAATATCATGTATACAAAGGCAAAACTGGTTGATGAAGCCGGGGAGGAAAAGGAGATCCTTACTTTCGGTCCGGTTTGCATTTTGCCGGATTACCAAAGGAAGGGGTATGGGAAGAAGTTAATGGAGTATTCCTTCGAAAAGGCGGCCGCCCTTGGCTATGATGTGATTGTCATCTTTGGACACCCCGGTAATTATGTAGGCGTTGGCTTTAAGAGCTGCAAAAAGTATAATGTCTGTCTTGAGAACGGGATATATCCCACGGCAATGCTGGTAAAGGAACTGAAGCCCGGCGCCTTGGACGGGAGGAAATGGGTTTATTATTCCAGTCCTGTCCTTGAGATAGATGAAAAAGAAGCCGAGCGTTTTGACGAGGGCTTTGAGCCTTGGGAGAAGAAAGACCAGCCAAGCCAGGAAGAGTTCTATATTTACAGCCATTCCATTGTCCAGTAAGCTTCCACGAAGAGGATATATTTTGATCTACAGATGTGGGATCATTGATGAAAGCCTGGGAAATAAGGAAATACTACATGAGCTATCAAAGTATTCAATTTTTTCGGTGGGAGATCCGAAACCATGCGGAAGATATTTTATAATCGAAAGATCTTTAAAAAGACGTAATGCAAAAAGGGGAAGTGACGCAAAAGAGTTATTAAAGTTGGTAAAGCAAAAGCATACGGTTTGGTCAAGTGTATATAATTTAGAAGCATCCGCCTCCGCATATCGCGGCCAGAAATCCCAAAAAAGCTTTCCGGCCGCTTTTTATTTTTTGACGGGAGGAGCTTATATTGGACGCAGACATGGAGAAAATTGAGCTAATAAAGAACGGGGCGGTCCAGATCTATTCCGAGCAGGGGCTGACCGAAAAGTTGCTCAGCGGCAAACGCTTGACGATTAAGCTCGGCGCCGACCCAAGCCGTCCCGACTTGCACCTCGGTCATTCGGTCGTCCTGAGGAAGTTGAAGCTATTCCAGGCGCTTGGGCACAGGATTGTCTTTGTGATTGGGGACTTTACCGCCATGATTGGCGACCCGACTGGCAGGAGTAAGACTCGTCCTGCCCTGACGTTGGAGGAAACGAGGGCAAGCGGGGAGAGCTATTTTAAGCAAGTGACGAAGATTTTAGATCCGGTAAAGACTGAAATCGCCTATAACTCCGAGTGGCTTTCGAAAATGAATTTTGCCGACGTCATCAGTCTCTGCTCCAAGTATACGGTCGCCAGGATCCTTGAGCGTAACGATTTTGCGAACCGTCTCGCGCAAAATCTGCCCATCTCCATGCATGAGCTTTTGTACCCGCTGGTGCAGGGTTATGACTCGGTGGCGATAAATGCCGATGTCGAAGTAGGCGGGACCGACCAGACTTTCAACCTGCTTGTTGGCCGTGACCTGCAAGCCGCCTACGGCCAGG
>JAAYNO010000107.1 GCA_012520855.1 Clostridiaceae bacterium
CAGGAGGTCATAAAGAAGCTTTGGGACGCCAAGTTGGGATATGAAAACCAGATGCTGCATACTCCTGATATTTTCTTATGCATTGGCGGCAAAGTGCTTGACTTTTCAAATACGGTCGGATTTGATCAATTGGTTACAATTATGAGAAGCGAATTTCTTGAAGCAGATGATAATGAAGATATTATACTGATTAGCTCAAAAACGGAAATACTATGATTAAGGAATATGTTGAAAAGCTTAATAACCTTACAGAATCCGGTTGGTGCCGCTATGCTTTCTGCAATGAGCCTTTATCCGGCAAACTCGAACCCGGGCAGCGTCTTGAATATTATCGGAAGGCAGCCGAATGCGGTTCTTCTCTGGCCATGTCACTTAAAGGCAGATTTGGAGAGCTTTCGATTTCAGAATTTGCTGAAAAGGAAAATGTAATCGTCAACTACGATGATACTGAGTATGACAGTATTTATACTATGTTTTCCAAATTTGTCTGTCCTGACGATATTACTATCTATCTTAAAAACGCCAGAGCGACCGACGATCTGATAGCCCAAAACGGCTTGTCAGCCATATCTGGAAGCATCAGAACCGAGGAGCTGCTTCTGGCCCATGAGCTGTTTCACTATTATGAAAACAGCATGCCTGATCTTTATATTAATAAAAAACATGTTTTATTGTTCAAGATCGGGAGATTTGAGCACCGGAGCAGGATAATGTGCCTGTCCGAAATTGCGGCAATGCATTTTGCCAAAACACTTACAGGACTGCCATGCTCCCCATATATATATGATGTTCTTATGCTTTACGCGAGAAATCCTCAGCGTGGAAAGCAGCAGTATGAAAGAATCTTAAGAATAACCGAAGGAGAAAACCTATGATGCAGCTGATTCTGTCGTTTATTGCAATTACACTGTTTCTTGTTATTTCAATCGTCCTGATAGTCAGGAAAAGGTACAGGAAAGACGGCAGGGAACTGGCAATCGTATCGGAAATTCCTGAAACCATGGTTTTTGGCTGTATGCTTGTTATCGTCGGTTATGCCCTTCTTCTGGCGAAGTATTATAATCCTTCTGTAGCCGGGAACGACCTGTCTTCATATAATTTTGTTGCTATACTTGCCGCAATCTGCGGTATCAGCGGCAGTCAGATCCTTCTTTCGACCTTTGTCAAAAAAGCAGTTGCTTACCCGGACAGATTTGTTGTTATAACCATGTTTGGCTTTAAAAGAGAATTTTCCTGGAGATCGGTCACTGAAGTAAAGACTACACCGATATCGCTTAGGGTTACATTCACAGTCTCCAATGAGTCAGTGTCCATAAACGGGCGGGGTAAAGAGTATGGAGAGTTTATCAGAACTGCAAGAGAAAAAATCCCGGCAACAGTAGGGAGCGATGTGCTTGGGCGCTTGTACAACAGGATCACGAAGCCGGGTATTATTAAGCTTTAGACTGGATATTTAATATTAATTCATTCAGGGAGATGTTAGCATGGCCGAATGGAAGAATAATAAAGAACTGTTCGAGATAATGAAGAAAGAAGTTTACACGGGCGTATTGTGTGATATGCTGGACACCCTGGGATACAGCCACCAATACCTGCCCAGAGAGATTCAGCCTCTCCGCCTTACAGACGTCATGGTGGGGAGAGCTTATCCGACCATTATCTGCGATGTTTACGGAGAGCAGGAAAATCCGCTTGGACTGCTTCCGGAGGCAGTGGATAACATACAGGAGGACGAGATCTATATCGTCACCGGAGGTGACAGAAGGTGCAGCTATTTCGGTGAGATCATGACCGCGACTATTCGTGCACGCAAAGCAGCAGGCGCTGTAATAGACGGCTATATACGGGACACCAGGCAGGTGCTGGAACAGAACTTTCCCGTTTTCTGCATGGGACGTGATGCGCAGGGTTCGGGATACAGAAACAAGGTGATTGCATACAGGGTTTCGGTGGAGATAGGAAATATAAGAATCAATCCCGGAGATCTGATTTTCGGGGATATTGACGGTGTGGTGGTGATCCCGAAGGAGATTGAGGAAAAGGCGATAACTGTCACCCTCGAAAAGGTCAGGGGAGAACGCAGCATCCGTGAGGCTGTTGAGAACGGGATGTCAGCGGTAGCCGCAATGCAGCAATATGGTTCTTTTTAATGCTGCAGGCTTATTCGGTCATATGAAAGAGGTGTTCCGACATGAATGAAGTATTGAAAAAAATAGGTGAATTTGGCATTGTACCCGTTGTAAAAATAGATGATGCAAAGGATGCGGTGCCTTTGGCCGGGGCATTGGCAAAAGGCGGCCTGCCCATTGCGGAAATAACGTTTCGCACAGAAGCTGCAGAGGAATCAATAAGAAAAATCGTTTCTGCTTTTCCCGATATTCTGGTGGGCGCAGGTACGGTATTGAGCGTTGATCAGGCCAGGCGTGCGAAAGACGCGGGGGCAAAATTTATTGTTAGTCCGGGATTCAATCGCAAGGTTGTTGAGTTTTGCATGAATGAAAACATTCCGGTTACGCCGGGATGCTCAGGCCCCACTGATATTGAAATGGCTTTGGAATATGGGATAAATGTAGTTAAATTTTTCCCGGCCGAGGCCTCCGGCGGACTGAAAACACTGAAAGCAATCAGTGTGCCATATGGCATGATGAGTTTCATCCCGACAGGAGGGATAGATACGTCAAATCTTGCTGAATATCTTTCTTTCAGTAAAATTTTGGCATGCGGCGGAAGCTGGATGGTAAAATCGGAGTTGATCGAAAAGGGCAAATTCGATGAAATAACACAGCTTGTCAGAGAAGCCGTCAACCTGGTGCTGGGCTTTAGTCTGGCTCATATAGGCATTAATGGCGACAATGAAGATGAATCCTTGTCAATAGCAAAAAGGTTTACAGCCATTTTCGGCTTCTCTCTCAAGGAAGGCAACAGCTCCAACTTTGCCGGAACAGGTATTGAAGTCACCAAAACAGCTGGTCCGGGCAAAAACGGACATATTGCGATAAAAACTAATAATGTTGCAAGGGCTGTTGCATATCTCAGGCGTAACAATGTTGAAGTGGACATGAATACAGCAAGGTATGACGGGGATTCCATCAAATCGGTATATCTCAGGGAAGAGATAGGCGGTTTTGCTGTCCATCTGCTGCAAAAATAAAGTTTGATACGTAACAAGTATGATTAATTTATTGATTAAGGAGTTACAGCCATGAATAAAAAAGTCGTTACTTTTGGTGAAATTATGCTTCGTTTGAAGCCGCCGGCATTTGAACGCTTCTTCCAGTCTCCCGTGTTTGAGGCTACATTTGGCGGGGGAGAAGCAAATGTAGCCGTGTCGCTGGCTAATTTCAACATGCCTGTTTCTTATGTCACCGTCCTTCCTGACAACGATATAGGTGATGCATGCATTTCGGAGCTTCGCAGATTTGGTGTTGATACTTCCATGATCAAAAGAGGACCGGGAAGGATGGGTATTTATTTTCTTGAGGCCGGCGCCAATCAGAGACCGTCAAAAGTGGTATACGACCGTGAATATTCCTCTGTTGCTTTGGCCAGACCAGGAGATATTGACTGGAGGGACGTATTCAGCGGGGCGGGCTGGTTTCATATCACAGGTATAACTCCGGCAATAAGCCGATCGGCTGCAGAACTTTCGATGGAAGCTGTTAAAGTTGCCAAAGAAATGGGTTTAACAGTGTCCTGTGATTTTAATTACCGGAAGAATCTGTGGAAGTACGGGAAAACTGCTGTGGAAGTAATGGGCGAACTTGTCAGGTATGTGGATGTGGGAATAGCCAACGAAGAGGACTGCCAAAAGTCTTTAGGCATACATGCCGATGTCCAGGTAGAAAAGGGCAGGCTGGACACAGGTGTTTACGAAGCTCTTGCCCGAAAGGTACTGGACAGGTATCCTCAGATGAAGGTTATGGCTATTACCTTAAGGGAAAGCAGGAGCGCCGATCAAAATGGATGGTCGGCTTGTATCTGCGACAGGGATAATTTCTATCTGAGCAGAAAATATGAAATAACCGATATAGTAGACAGGGTAGGAAGCGGAGACTCTTTTGCGGCAGGATTGATTTATGGGATGAACAATTATGAAAAACTTGAGAATGCGCTAAACTTCGCGGTTGCCGCAAGCTGTCTCAAGCATTCAATAAGCGGGGATTTTAACCGTGTCAGTATTTCTGAAGTGGAAAAACTTATGAGCGGTGATGCATCGGGAAGAGTACAAAGGTAAAACCGTAATGAGACCAGATTCTGTGCATAAGCGTTTCTGTTTTCATAAGTAACCGCGTTATCCATAAAACACGTGATATGTTTTTATAATAGGGTATATATGAATTATTAAGTTAGATGTGACTAACGGACAGAACTGAAGGCGATTTTATGGAAGTTATTTATAAAATCAAGGCTGTTTCAACCATAGGTCGAAATGGAAAAGTCGTTGTTGAGAACAGCGCATTGGAGTTTGAAATGTCACCCCCCGTTGAAATGGGAGGACAAAATAATGGCGGAGCCAATCCGGAGCAGTTGTTCGCTGCAGGATATGCAGCCTGCTTCGGAAGCGCATTGCAGCATGTAATACGGGAAAAGAAGCTTCCGATCCCTACTCCGTCTGTTGAAGTGACTGTCGGCATAGGAAAAGATGAAAGCGGCGGATTTGAACTGACGGCTGATATAACGGGACTGATTTCAGGAGTTTCTCAGGAAGAGGCTGATAGACTTGTACAGGAAGCCCATAATGTATGCCCCTATTCCAAAGCAACGAGAGGCAACATTCAGGTCAATGTTTCGGCGAAAGCGGTGTAAGTAATAAGTACAAAGGGAGTCTCTATCGAGCCTCCCTTGCATATTTTTTCGGCGAGATACCAAAAGCCTTTGTAAAGCTTCTGATAAAATTGGAGTAGTTGTTATATCCGCATTCCCGGCATACATCGCTTATGCTCGATCCGCTTCTTAGGAGCGATTTGGCTGTCAGTAACCTTTTTTTGCTTATGTAGCTGTGAAGAGTATAGCCTGTATGCTTTTTGAACTCCCGCAGCAGATGATATTTGCTCATGAAATATCTCTTTGACAAGGATTCCAGGGACAGATCGCCGCCCAGATTCCGGTTGATGTAATGTATGATGTCATTTACAGTGGAATTGTATGATATATCTTCTTCGATGCTGACTACATCAGTATCCAGATAGGCTTTATTGATCAACACTATCAGTTCGGTCAGATAGGTCCCGGTCAATATGTCGCTGCCGAAGCTGCCGGCAAATAAAACCTTTTCCAGTTTAAAAACGGTGTTTTTGATGGAATTGAGCATTTCGGCACCGGGTCTTAACAGGCTGTACCTGTTTTTCGAAGTTGATTCAAAGCATGTTAGAAGATCCGACGAAGGAGTGCACAGCTTCCTTATGTAATCAGGATTGATCCAGATCACGATCCGCTCATATACTGAGCCCGATTCAATGATCGGTTTATGGAGATCCTTATTGTTGATGATAAGAATATCCCAAGGCTTAAGAGAATAAGATTTGCCCTCGATCAGATAAGTGACTTTTCCCGACAAAAGAAAGTATATCTCATAGAAGTCATGGCTATGGTAACCGACCTCGAGATGCGGATCGTCTTTATAATGAAAATACTCGAAATTGTCGTTTATCATGTGTTGTCTGTGTGTAAAAATCTGATTGAAAGAATCCATTTCATTACCCCCTTTATCATTATAGCAATATTTGCAATAAAATCGTCAATAATAGCAAAGAAAAATTCAAATATTAATTATATAATAATGGTGTAAAAGAATATTTTACAGGAGGATGAAAGTTATGGCAAGAGCGGATATAGGACTTATCGGACTGGCTGTTATGGGAGAGAACCTTGTTATGAACATGGAGAGTAAAGGCTTCACTGTCGCTGTTTTTAACCGCAGTACCGAAAAGGTGACAAGGTTTGTTGAAGGCAGAGCAAAAGGCAAAAACATCATTGGCACATACTCCATAAAAGAGCTTGTGGACAGCCTGAAAACACCGAGGAAAATAATGATGATGGTCAAGGCCGGTAAGCCGGTCGATGATTTTATAGAGATGATTGCTCCATACCTTGATAAGGGTGACATAATCATCGACGGCGGCAATTCTCATTTCCCCGATACCATCCGCAGGACACAGTATGTCGAAAGCAAAGGCCTTTTATATATAGGAACAGGAGTATCGGGCGGTGAAGAAGGAGCTCTTAAGGGTCCCAGCATTATGCCCGGAGGTTCATATGCCGCCTGGGATCATGTAAAACCTATCTTCCAGGCCATTGCAGCCAAGGTAGAAGACGGAAGCCCTTGCTGTGACTGGGTTGGCGATAACGGGGCAGGACATTTCGTCAAAATGGTCCATAACGGGATCGAATACGGGGACATGCAGCTTATTTGCGAGGCATATCAGCTTATGAGAGACTATCTTGGAATGTCAGCGGACGAGATGCATGAGGTTTTCAAGGAATGGAACAAGGGTGATCTGGACAGTTATCTGATAGAAATAACCCGTGATATCCTTGCCTATAAGGATACCGACGGAGAGCCTATAGTTGATAAGATACTTGACACTGCGGGTCAAAAGGGCACGGGTAAATGGACAGCTATAGCGTCTCTGGATGAAGGTATCCCTCTTACATTGATCGGCGAGGCTGTATATGCCCGTTGCCTTTCAGCGATCAAAGAAGAGCGTGTGGCTGCGTCCAAGATCCTGACAGGTCCGAAACCGGCATTTACCGGTGACAGGCAGGAGTTTATCAATGCCATAAAGGATGCCCTCTATGCATCAAAAATCGTATCTTACGCACAGGGATATACGCTTTTGCGGGCTGCTGCAAAAACCTACGGCTGGAATCTGAAATACGGTGAGATCGCACTTATGTGGCGTGGAGGGTGCATTATAAGATCTGTCTTCCTGGGTAAAATCAAGGAAGCCTTTGACAAGAACCCGGGTTTGACCAATCTTCTATTGGATCCGATCTTTAAAGAGAAAATTGAAAAAGCTCAGGCAGGCTGGAGAAAGGTCGTGTCCCAGGCGGTTTTGAACGGTATCTCGGTCCCGGCGTTATCAACAGCCCTGAACTACTATGACGGTTATAGATGCGAAAGATTGCCGGCGAATCTTCTGCAGGCACAGAGAGATTACTTTGGAGCCCATACCTATGAAAGAATTGATAAGCCTCGCGGAGAGTTTTTCCATACCAATTGGACAGGTGAGGGCGGCAGTACCTCGGCTTCGACCTATAATGTATAGTTCTTAGGCAGAAAGGAGCTTTTTATGAAATTACCATTCAAAATAGATTTAAAGGATAAAGTTGCGGTAGTAACGGGTGGCGGAGGAGTACTCTGCAGCACATTCGCCAAAGCCCTTGCTCAAAATGGCGCAAAGGTTGCTGTTCTTGATTTAACTGAGGAAAAAGCAAAGCAGGTTGCCGATGAAATAGTAAACGGGGGTGGAACAGCTATAGGGCTGACTGCCAACGTTCTTGAACCTGAAAGTATGAAAAAGGCACATGACGTTGTCAATGAAAAGCTCGGACCGTGTGACATCCTCATTAACGGAGCAGGGGGGAATAACCCGAAGGGAACAACTACAAAAGAATATCTTTTTAAAGAAGATATAGAGAGAAACGAAGACCTTATTACCTTCTTTGATCTGGATCCAAAGGGAATAGAATTTGTATTTAATCTGAACTTTCTGGGTACTCTTATACCCACCCAGACTTTTGCCTGTGACATGATTGGCAAAGGAATAATTGTAAATATTTCTTCCATGAACTCATTTACACCGCTTACCAAAATACCTGCATACAGCGGCGCCAAGGCCGCGGTGTCCAATTTCACCAAATGGCTGGCGGTGCATTTTTCTAAGGTTGGAATCCGTGTTAATGCCATTGCACCGGGGTTTTTCGCAACAGCGCAGAATAAGGCTCTTTTATTCAATGAAGACGGGACTCCTACCGAGAGGACAGCAAAAATTCTCAACATGACACCCATGGGACGCTTCGGGCAGCCTGAAGAACTGTTGGGGACACTGCTATGGCTTTGTTCCGAAGGCTCTGAATTCGTGACAGGTATAGTCGTACCCGTAGACGGAGGATTTTCGGCTTATTCAGGGGTGTGAGTAAAAGTCTGTCCCCTTTGTCATTCTGATGGAGCGCAGCGACTGAAGAATCTATTAAAAGATCCTTCGCTTCGCTCAGGATGACAAAGAAAATGCTTCGAAGTCTTCCCCTTTGTCATTCTGATGGAGCGCAGCGCCTG
>JAAYNO010000108.1 GCA_012520855.1 Clostridiaceae bacterium
GCTGACGCAAATCCTCAATGGAATATATGTCATGATGAGGAGCGGGAGAAATGGCATCCATCCCCTCAGGTATCATACGGGTTTTTGAAATATCCCCCACGATTTTTTCCCCGGGAAGGTGTCCTCCGATGCCCGGCTTGGCTCCCTGTCCCATCTTGATCTCTATAGCGACGCTGCTTTCAAGGTATTTCTTATGTACTCCAAAGCGGCCTGAGGCTACCTGCACGATCGTGTTTTTCCCGTACTTGTAAAAGTCCTCATGAAGACCGCCTTCTCCTGTGTTGTAGAGTATCCCCAGCTCGGCGGCCGCTCTTGCCAGGCTTTCATGAGCATTATAGCTGATGGAGCCATAGCTCATTGCCGAAAACATAACAGGCATAGAAAGCTTGATATGAGGCTTCAGGTTGTTTACAAGCCTTCCTTTCTCGTCCCTTTCGATACTTCCGGGCTTTGCCCCAAGATAAACCCTGGTTTCCATTGGTTCTCTCAGGGGATCGATGGATGGATTCGTAACCTGGGATGCATTAAGCAAGATTTTATTGAAATATATCGGATAGTTTTCAGGGTTCCCCATGCTGGATAGCAAAACACCTCCGCTGCCCGCCTGCTTGTAGATCTCTTTAATGCTTTTACCTGACCAGTTTGCGTTTTCCTTGAATGAATGATCGGTTTTGACGATTTTCAAAGCCCTTGTCGGACACAGGGAAACACACCGATGGCAATTCACACACTTTGCATTATCAGCTACCATCTTTTTGCTCTCGCTTAAGTATTCATGCGCCTCATTTGCACATTGCCGCTCACACACGCGGCAGACGATGCATCTGTCGTAGTCTCTTACTATTTCGTGATCGGGATATATATAATCAACAGCCATTTAAGCCTAACCCCCTTCCAGTGAAACAATAACTCCTTCGCCTCCCCTGGGAGACCAAATTCTGTCAAGATCTTTCTGTACAACTCTTATAGCTGCCTCTTCACTGGCAACATAAACCGTATCATCCTTTTCGCCAACAACCATGCTTCTGAGCTTTAATCTGTCATTTAAAGCCATCATTCCGCCCTCAAAACCCACGATTATTGAAAATGGTCCTGTGATCAGTTGGGAATCAAAAGCATTTCTCAAGTATTCGAGCTCTTCCCTCTCCTTTCGAGGTTTGCTTTCTATTGTTGACCAGAAAGGAGCGGCAATTACCGAACATATCTCCCTTAATGTAAGTCCGATCTTCCTGTGCAGATAATCAATTATGTAGGCTATTACTTCCGTATCGGTTTTCAGGGTGCATTTGTATCCATACATCTCAATTGCCCTGCGGTTAGTGTCATATGAAGAGATCTCACCGTTATGAACCACAGAATAATCAAGCAGTGCAAACGGGTGAGCTCCTCCCCACCAACCGGGAGTATTTGTGGGATAACGGCCATGTGCGGTAAAACAGTAACCTTCATATTCCTCCATCTTATAAAACCGCCCAACATCCTCTGGAAAACCTACGGCTTTGAACACACCCATGTTTTTTCCACTTGAGAATACATACGCACCATCAATACTGGTATTTATCCTAAACACGCATTTTACCACAAACTCCCTGTCATCCAATTGGCTGTCGGCAAGCTTTGTGGGGAGCGGTGTAACAAAGTATCTCCAGATAAGAGGTTCATCTTTGATTTCCGGAATCTTCCTGGTTGGGATTTTTGAAAGGTTTATGATCTCAAAATGTTCTTCTATGAATCCTTCGCATTCCTTCTTTGCGGATTTGTGATCATAGAATATATGAAAAGCATAATAATCCTTATATTCAGGATAAATCCCATAAGCTGTGAAGCCTCCTCCAAGACCATTGGAACGTTCATGCATAACTGCGATCGATTCAATGATGCTTTTGCCCGAAAAGCGTCTTCCAGACTTAGAAAAAATTCCTGATATTGCACATCCGGACAGGTTTCTAAACGTTCCTTCTCTCAAAAGCCATACCTCCATTCATAACAAAAGACGTTCATCACATAGTACCATCGGGGATCGATAAGCCATCCGGGGCCTCCGCCTGACACTATCTGATGAACGCCTTTGTTCATACTGCTTATGATACTATCTAGCTATATATATGTCAATAATTTTATGAATTTTCTATAATATAATATTGCATTACGAGCTGATTTGTCAATATATTTTATGCTTTTTGTATATGTTTATGCAAGTTATAGTTTTGCAAATTGCAATTTTGTTTATTTTTTTTTTGTAAAACTGTTGACAGTTAGTTCATGTCGTGCTAAACTTTTTTCATACAGCAAAGGTGCTGTGGATTTATTAATCCGCGGCACCTTTGCTTTTTTTATGAAACAAGTTTGACGGTAGTCTAACTTGTACTATGAGAGGAGCATATGTATGAGTAAATTAATCGTACCAAAAGGGTATAAATCGGTTTTAAACCTATATGATACCCAAACTGCAATAGGAAAAATAAAGAGGATCTTTGATGATCATCTAAGCAGCGCTCTGAATCTTAGAAGGGTTTCTGCTCCATTGTTCGTAATGTCCAATACAGGTATCAACGACGATTTAAACGGGATTGAGCGGCCTGTGGAATTTGGCATAAAGGAAACTGATTCTTCAGCCCAGGTTGTTCAGTCGCTGGCGAAATGGAAACGCCTGGCATTGTATAAATACGGTTTTCCGGTGAATGAAGGATTATATACTGATATGAATGCCATCCGTCGTGATGAAGAGATGGACAATCTCCACTCCATCTATGTCGATCAATGGGACTGGGAAAAAATAATAGACCGCCCATCAAGAAATCTTGATACTTTAAAGAATACAGTTGAAAAAATAGTCGGCGCCATTTGCGATACACTTGACGAGATAAAAAAACAGTATCCGAAATTATCTTTAGATCTTTCAAGGAACGTTTCATTCGTTACTACGCAGGAACTTGAGGATATGTATCCGTCAGTTTTGCCTAAGGAACGGGAAAACAAATATCTTAAGGAACATAAAACAGCCTTCATCATGCAAATCGGTGATTTGTTGAAATCAGGTATAAAGCATGATGGCAGAGCACCGGATTACGATGACTGGAAGCTCAATGGTGATATCGTATTCTGGAATGAAATTCTTGAATGCGCCTTTGAGATTTCTTCAATGGGTATCAGAGTAGATAAGAAATCTCTGGATGAGCAGCTGACAAAGGCCGGCTGTGATGACCGCCGCAGCTTTATGTTCCACAAAATGCTGCTAGATGGTAAATTGCCGCTTACAATGGGCGGAGGAATAGGGCAGTCGAGATTATGTATGCTGCTGCTGCAAAAAGCGCATATTGGAGAAGTTCAGGTTTCGATTTGGGATGAAGATATCCTTTCAGGATGTAAAGCTGCAGGAATAGAATTGCTTTAAGGGAGGAAAACAGGTGGCAAACATGAATATTAAGGATATCTTTGGAAGCATGGTATTTGGTGATTCAGTAATGAAGGAGCGATTACCGAAGGATACATATAAAGCGCTTAGAAAAACCATTGCCAATGGTACGCATCTGGAACTTGACATAGCCAACGTAGTAGCAAGCGCAATGAAGGATTGGGCTATAGAAAAGGGGGCCACTCATTTCACTCATTGGTTTCAGCCCATGACGGGAATAACTGCCGAAAAGCATGACAGTTTCATTATTCCCGACGGTGATGGACGAGCAATAATGGAGTTTTCCGGAAAATCGCTTGTCAAGGGTGAACCTGACGCATCAAGCTTCCCTTCGGGAGGATTGCGCTCTACATTTGAAGCAAGAGGATATACCGCATGGGATCCTACCTCATATGCCTTTATTAAAGATAATACATTGTGCATCCCAACAGCATTTTGTTCATACAGCGGAGAAGCCCTCGATAAAAAAACACCGCTCCTTCGTTCCATGCAGGCGCTCAATAAACAGGCATTACGGGTATTGAAACTGTTTGGCGTTACCGATGCAAAGCGTGTAGTATCCTTGGTAGGTCCGGAGCAGGAGTACTTCTTGATCGACAGGAACATATATTTTAAAAGGCCGGATCTGATGTACTGCGGCAGAACATTGTTCGGTGCACGTCCCCCAAAAGGTCAGGAAATGGAAGATCACTATTTCGGGGCTATAAAGCATCGTGTTTCCGAGTTTATGCGTGAACTGGACGAGGAATTGTGGAAATTAGGGATTTTTGCAAAAACAGAGCATAATGAAGTAGCCCCGTCTCAGCATGAACTTGCTCCCATCTATTCCGAATCAAATATAGCCACTGACCACAATCAGTTAGTGATGGAGCTTATGAAAAGTGTGGCTGCAAAGCATAATTTAGCATGTCTATTGCATGAAAAGCCCTTTGCGGGGGTAAACGGAAGCGGAAAA
>JAAYNO010000109.1 GCA_012520855.1 Clostridiaceae bacterium
ATATCTGCAGGTATTGCATCTCCTGCTTCCAGCAATACGATATCACCGGGAACTATGTCCTCAGACTTGATTTTTATAACACGACCGTTTCTTTTTACTCTTGAATATGGGGACGACATTTGCTGAAGAGCTTCAATTGCTTTTTCAGCCTTTCCCTCCTGAACGACTCCCAATACGGAATTTAGAACAACCACCGATAATATAATAACCATATCGGCAATCTCTGAAACAACTCCTGATATAATAGCAGCCGCTATAAGAACGATAACCATCGGGTCTGCCAATTGCCCTAAAAGCCGGGCAAGAAGAGTCTTTTTTTGTCCTTCCGCAAGTTTGTTTTTGCCATATTTATTCAATCTTTCAGCAGCCTCAGAAGCATCCAGTCCGTTGCGGGAAGTGTTGTTTTTGTCCAGCACAGCCTCAACGCTTTCAAAATAGTGCTTCATAAAAACAAAGACCCCTTTCTATCTTTGTCCAATTTTCCAGAGTACTTAATATAAATGATAGCAATAATGCCTTATCATATAGTATAATAGATAATAAACGTTAATTTAAGTATATACCACATTTTTGATGTATTATTCTACAGGTTTGTCAACTTTTATCCGACATATCTAATAGATAAGAACATCTCGCGGGGGAATAAACTGATGAAGATTAGAAGCAGAGTACTTTTAACTGTTTTAATCATTTCGATCATAACTATCTCATGCAGTACTAAATCCACTGAACCGAATGAGGATTATAGTACCGGAATCGAAACTATTCACTATTCTTCTGAAGATCTTTTGACCTCATATAAAGATAGTATTGAAGCAGAAACCGTTACTGAATTGCCTTCCCCCCTTGAGAAAGAAACAGAAGGACTAAGATATGTTCTTGAGCCTTACCTTGATATTTACAGTACTTTGTTTGTTGGTGAGGAAAACAAGGAATTCCTTGAGGCAAATCTTCTGAACAATCAGACCCCTTACCTTCCTGTAACCGCTGAAAATTGGGAAAAGATCTTACAAGTTTTATTTTCCTTCTGTGATAAAGGCAAACAAGCGCTGGAAACTTATATCAATGATTTTGCGAAAGATAATAAAATTGAAAGACAATATGCGGTATTTACCTTAATGAAGCTGCTGCCTTTAAGATACCCGCTCTCTTTAGACGAAGCAGATAACAATCTTCAGAAATCTGAAGTAATATCTGACTTGAATGATATTGACGGTGAATATCAGGATCTGGTAAGGCAGGCATTTTGTTTGGGCTTCACAGATTTTTCGGTAGATAAAAACAGACTTTTCAGACCTTTCGATCTTTTAAACAGTGCAGAAGCTGTGTCAATGCTTTACCGAATACTTTCAAACCTTGGTCTGCCTGTTTCAGAGCAGGATAAAAAGCCGGACAATGAGCAAATACCTGCTGATGGCGAGGAAAACTTGTCCGGGGTTACTTCCAATGATTTTTCAGTCGAATGCATGCTGCTTGAATATAACGAATACAAATCAGCCCTGGAGAACAGCAATAAATCTTCCAATAAAAAAAGGCTTGAAATGCTTAAATCAGCCGAAGATATCTTTGGAATGAACTTCAATGAATTTCATGCCGTGGATAAGCCTTTAGATATAGAAGAATGGGCACAAATACTCAATCAGGTATTTGGTCTGGAATCTACAGATATCGATCCCTGCCTGGACTTCGAAACTGATGGTACAATACCATACGATATAATCGCAATAAGTGTTATGAACTCGTCTAAGAAATTAGTAGGATACGAGCCAGGAGAAGCTGCCGAAAAAGAGCTTGAGGAAGCCCGGGCAGCTATCCCGCAGTTTGATACGGCAAGAGACACCGGTAAATTTACTCAGATGTTTTCCTCAGGCTTATTGGAAGGGCTGTACTATATTCCCGGCTTTACTCCCCAAAGACCTGTAAGCGAAATAGAGGCTTTGCTGCTTGTAAAGCGGATAACTGAGAGGTTTAAAATCAAGTAAAACCCGTAAAGCGTAAACCTGTGGAACGGTTCTTGTAGATTTTATATGTCATTCTGAAGGAGCGCCAGCGACCGAAGAATCTGACTATGTCACCTTGGAAGGATCACTTTAAAACTGTTCTGCTTGATCAGGTTGATAAACTTAACCTTGCCGATTTTTTCAAATGCTTTCCTGATTCTGATCATCCCCATGTCGGATTTAACAAAACGCCTTCTTTCGTCTATGGTTATAAGACGTTGATAAAGCCATGGGTTACGTCTTTCGGGAGCGCATTTATTCATGTGAAGATTTACATTACTCCTTTGGGAAATAGCCCCCGGATTAATGATTTCAACCGTTTTTTCGGTAATATTTATTGTTATTCCTCTTGAAAGGTCTAAATAGTCCCTGTGGACCAGAGCGTTGGCCAATGCTTCTTCAAAGGCTTCAAAAGGATAATCTTCTCTGTTGATTATACTTTTAATCCTGCCAATAACCTGATCCATCATCGACAAAATATTGCCGGATAGTATTTCAACATCGTTATTGCAGATGATCCTTACATAGCAATGGGGCAAATATATCTGGGGAGCTTTGCCGAAAAGCAGCAATCCTCCAATGGTTGGCGAGTAATTGCCATCATACCTCTGACTGATAAAGCCAAAAGCATCCAAAATAATCGTTTTAGGCTGATTCATTGAGATATTTATCCTGCTGAAATATCGGTTGATAATATCAAAATCAAGATCATCCACCGATGAGTTTTTAATCATTACCGTCTCAAAGGACATAAGCCCATTTTCCTGCATTATTGAAGCCAGCTCGGATCGTCTGGCAAAATCAGTAGTTGACCCTCTCCTAACATAAAATGCTCCTGTTTGAAGCACTTGATGGGGAGCATGCCTGCTTCTGAAGATAGTAAGAACCGCGACAGTCTTATCTTTGATTTGAACGAAATCTACATTGACCGGCACCGGAGGATCGGTCCGATTATATATTATCTGCTGGATTTGCTCCTCCTGAAAATCTTCGGTATTAATACCCAGGATACGTTTAGTTTTGTCCTCCACTCCATAAATGATATATCCGCGCCCACCACGAGAATTGGCTATAGCTGTTACATCCTTTGCCAACTCTTTTTTTTCACTCTCGGTATTGAGATTCAGCTCTGCCTTAAAATCCAGTTTTTCGCCTTCTTCCCGGGAAAGAAGCTGCTTTAACCTTTGAGTATCCACAGATAACAATACTCCTTTATTTACTGTATGCCGCTAAGTCTTTGTTTATCCGGAAACTGTTTGTAATCCAGACAAACACTAAGTTCATATATTTAATCATGAATTTTATAACTGGCCCACTCAGCCAAAAAAATATCCGATTGCATTAAGATACCGAAATTTTTCCTGGTTTTTATGCCATCGAAATCATTTTCTGAAAGAACAAATGAGACTTTAACTTCCTTATTATTCAACAAACCAGTGCAATAAAATTTTGTATCAGGTTCGACCTTTTCATACTCAAGAAATTTTCCCACCAGAATTCCCTCCGGCAGCTCCCTGGAGTTCTTTTTTAGCATTACCTCTCCAGAACTGAACAGATGTTTCATATCGCGCCCTCACTCTAACACAAATCAGTTAATATTTAAATTATTTAAAATTTCAAGTTTTCTATAACTCTTATCATGCTGCTGGCTGATATACCTGAATGCTATGGTAGAAAAAACAGATAATAACTTATCTGACAACTCAAAATTAAATATTCCACCTTTTTCAGCACATAAAACATATAAAATGCCCTTTGCTGCCCCTACATCAAGCATTATAGCATCCGTATCCCGTTTTGAACAATTCTCACAGATAAACCCGCAGCTTTTGAAACTGAAATAAATATTCTCAATATCATATGTATCACATACCGCACAACTGCATACATGAGGAGGATACCCGGATATTTGCATCAGCTTTAAGGCAAAAGCCGAAGATATAAGAAGCGGGTTCCTGCCTTTACTTAATGCCTGAAGGGCATACAACAGCAATATAAGAATACGGGACGATAAGGCAGGATCCTGCGCCGTATCTTCGGCCATTTCAAGGATATGAGCGGCGTGAGTAAAACATACCAGGTCTTGAGCCAGGTTATAATAATTCACAAGAACATCGCAGCTGTTTAAATAAAAACCCGAATTGCCTTTAAACAGAACATATTCTCCGTAGGTAAGGACCTGCGTTCCGTAAGAAGCACGGCTGCCGCTCCTTCTTGCGTTTTTGGCTGAAACAGATATTTTCCCTAAATCCTCCGTGATTAAAGTAAGTATTTTATCAGTGTCATTATAGGGCACTTCCTTAATCACAATACCCTTAGTCTTGATTACTGCCATTTTATACCCTGCTAATCTTTTTATTTATAACCGAGTTCATTCAACATAAAATCACTGTTGCGCCAATCGTCTTTTACTTTTACCCAAAGCTTAAGGAATACCTTTGAATCTAAAAGCCGTTCTATGTCCTGTCTTGCCAGCATGCCGACTTTTTTCAGCAGGGCTCCGTTCCTGCCAATTATGATACCCTTATGGGACTCCTTCTCACAATATATATTGGCGTCGATTTCAACAAGACCCTTTTCTTCTTTCTCTTTAAAGCTTATTACTTCTATTCCTATACCATGAGGAACTTCTTCGCTTAACAGGTTCAAAAGCTTTTCTCTTATCAGTTCCTGTACCAAAACTTTTTCGTTCTGGTCGGTCAGCATATCTTCCGGATAAAACTTTTCTCCTTCCGGAAGCAGCTTATATATTGCATTGAGGACCTGAGACTTTGCGCTTGCATTGGTGGCGCTTACAGGAATGATCTCCTCAAAGTCGTATGACTCGCTGAACTTTGCGATTAGAGGAAGCAAAGCACTTTTCTCGACCAGGTCAATTTTATTTATCAGCAATATTACCGGAGCTACTGATTTTTTAAGCTCTTCGATTATCATCATGTCACCGGGACCAACTTTTTTGTCGGTGGCCTCAATCATATAAAGAATGAGATCTACACCTTCAAAAGCATTGAAAGCTTCTTTTATCATAAATTGCCCAAGCTTGTTTCTGGGCTTATGGATACCGGGTGTATCGACAAATATCATCTGATACTCATCGGTTGTCAGAATTGTTCGAATACTATGCCGGGTGGTTTGGGGTTTGCTTGACATTATTGCCACCTTTTCACCCGTTAATAAATTCAATAGGGTTGACTTGCCTACATTTGGCCTGCCTACAATCGCTATAAAACCTGATTTGAATACCATAGCCTATCCTATATCCTCCATATCGCTTTGTTTAAAAGA
>JAAYNO010000110.1 GCA_012520855.1 Clostridiaceae bacterium
AGTTCATTATTTCCAACGTATTATACAAAAAATGGGGATTTATTCTGGCCTGCAATGCTGCTAACTGTGCCTCCTTCCTCGCAAGCTCCTCTTTATATACAACATCGAACAGATGCTTTATCTCATTGGACATGTTATTAAAGGAGTCAAATATGAATTTGAACTCATCATTCTTTTTTCTATTGGCCTGAACGCCAAGATTACCCTCTTCCAATCGTTTCATAAGCACGACAAGTTCTTTTATAGGCTTCCATACTGCGTTTGACAGTGGGACAGCCATTAAGATCATTGCTGCAGCAACAGCCACAGTCAGAATTATCAATAATTGAATGGCGCTGTTATACTTGTCCATGATCATGCTGGTGGGCATAACTACTCCATACCGGAGGGTTATATTATCAAGCTTGATACTGCTGGTTAAAATTTCATATGGTCTTATACTGAACCTGGTCTCATCTGGTTGCGCGCCATCGTGTATCTTCCCCATTACCTCGGATCTTAAGTCCTCGGAAACCTGGCCCTGCTCAAATATACTGACTTCATCATGTGTCAATATCAAGCCTGAACTGTTTTGGAAATTTTCCTTAAAATAGCCGAGCATATAATCCTTGTCGACTTTTAATACAACGTTTCCGTATTGCTTAAAGGTATACCGGTCTATCATTTTACGGATAAGGTAAAACTCACCGTCATCAGAAATATAATACCCGAATTGCTCCTCCAATTTTGAGGCGACATCAACAACAATAGGGTGAATGGTATTTATATACCGGTTATATGAATTATCTGACTGTACCATATATACAATCTGGCTATCATCTGTGAAGAAAAAGGATAGGGCGTCGATTTCCTGGTTTGAATAGAATTTTGAATAAAGGTATTCGTTAATGCTTTTATATAGGTCGCTTTGGCTGATATCACCGTTTTTTCTTTTAACAAACAAATCATTTAGGGTTCCATCATAAGGCATCATCATGGCAAAGCGTTTCGCCTGCTCAAACCTTTCAATAGTAAAATCGTTTACGCGTTCTATTCTCTGATCCAATGAATTAATGATCTCTTTTCTGATATCTACGGCGTATTTAAAATATCCGAAAAAGACGACTACAAGTACGGGATACAAAATAAAAACCGCGAACAGAAGCGTAAGCTTTTGCCTGATAGTGGAGTTGAAAAAAAACCCTTTTATTTTGCTCAGCACCTTACTACCCCCATAAAAGCCTGTTTTAACATTAATTATTAGTTAAAAGGCTTAACAACAATCTTAAAACAGTGAAATATATACGAGCAATTCCTACAAGTGGAATTTCTTTATCAGATATGCCTTTAAATCATCATTTCCATTCACTATAAACAGAAAAACAGCGGTGGGAACAAGAACGGCTGCCAATATCGGTGACCATGTCAGGTTTAATTCATCCACAAAGAGGTTCACAGTCACATCGATCACCACAAAAGCAAAAACAGCCGCAAGCACTACTATTCCAGCTCCCAGTAAAGGTTTTTCCTTGAATGATACTCTTATTATAACTCCAATAATAGCTGCGATAAATAATACAGCAATTATCGGAAGGCCTAACTGCAGGAACCAATCTCTTCCTCCTGTCAGCAAATCAATTGCCAGAAGAAAGCCGGCCGTACCTAAAAACCATATAATCAGAATGAGATTGATCCTTTTCCACGAAAAAAGCAGAGGTCCCGCTAAATAGACCCATACCAAAAGCAGTGAAAGAGCAGGATAATGGGACCACTCGGGAAAAGAACCAGAATATAAGTCCAACGACATCAAAAATATTGATATTGAAAATAAGTCCATGGTAATTATCTGGAAAAGCGTATGACCCTTAAGCATGGAGGGATAAGCTATGAGGATCCATAAAAGAGCCAGCGATGTAATGGGGTAAAAAGACCATGTTATCGTCCGGTTCACCGTTAAGTCAACAATCAGTGTTACAAGAGTGGGCAATAATATTATAAATGTAACAAGGAGAAGAAAAGACCTGCTTGGTGCCAGATCCATCCTTGGACGCACGCGCCTCGGTATGCGTTCTGAAAACAACATCACCCTGTCAGAAGGATTCTGCTCTTCAGGCAGTATTACCTCTGTTTTGCAAAGAGGACATGCTTTTATGCCTTTTTGCAATTCTACTCCGCAACGGACGCAGTATGCCATACAAACCTCCAGTCAATCAGAATTTCTTTATTGTCATTCACTTGTTGTTTCACAATAAGATCCTTCGCTTCGCTCAGGATGACATAAAAAGTGCGACTTTTTCAGTGGTTTCTAACCATCCCCATGCTTTAACTAAAAGCTATAGTTCGTATCTATTTTAACATGAACTCCCATCTTAACCAACCTGGTAAAAAAAAGCCTTTCGACCTTGGACTCCTGTGTGCTTCTTGAGAAATTTACCACAAGCTTGTCTCCAAAACCGCAGACAGCACAGCCAACCTTGTTTATGGGATTGGTTCCCAGGATAAAATCGACCTGCTCAACTTCTTTCGCCATCCCCTCGGGCAGCTTTACAAGCCCCAGATTTGACAATGTCCCGGAGCAGAGATTTTCTCCCATTCGGGTGTACAGGAACGGCATCAGGAGCTTTTTAAAAAACAAAGGTATGATCCTGACAAACCAATTCCTCTGCCCGCCCACATTCCTTGACAGATATCTGCTTATGGCTTTTTCATTCGTCTGCGTGATCAAAGTCTCGCGGACTATCTGCAGTATTTCATCGAAGCTGTATTTGCCGAGCCTGGGATCGATCTCGGGGATCACAAACAATGAAAAGTTCCTCAGCGTTTTGCTCGGATATATCGCCCTCATGTTGACAGGGACCTGCACGGCAACGGGACGCTTTTTTGTGTTTTTGTAAACATGCATGTCCTGAAGCTCCTGAAGCGCATCGATATAAACGGCCACAAGGAGGGTCGTCAGTGAGACATTCCTTTTTTTTGCCTCGCCCAGTATAGATTCCATGGGTATAACGCCCGTGGTGATCCGGATGGCTCCCGGCCTGAGAAGTATCCCTTTGATGTGAAAAGCCTTTCTCCCCTTGTCTGGCAAAGGAAGGGGGCTTTTATAAAAGCGGTTATAAGCATCCTCGGCAGCTTCGTCGGGAAGAGGTTCCGCAGGGATATCTCCCGGTTCTCCGATATCTTTTCCCAAACGCTTCAAATAATCATATACCAATGCTTTCAGAAATGTCATCGCGCCGGTGCCGTCGGTCAATACGTGACAGAATTCCACCGCGATCCTGGACTGCCAATAGCGAACCCGGAACAAAATCCGGGTGCCCAGTCTCGGATGCAGCCTGCCCAAGGGGTATCGTACATCCCTTTCAACACGGGGCAGCTTGGGATTATGCTCAAGGTAATACCAGAAGAATCCCTTTTTAAGCCTTACACGATAAAAGGGAAAATTTTCGATGACCGCTTCAAGAGATTTTTGCAGAATCTTCGGATTGACCGTCTCTTTTAATGTCATTGAAATACGGAACATAGTGGTTATCCTGTCGGACTGTATGGATGGGTATATCAAAGCCGCATTGTCCAAACGGTACCAAATATGCTGTTCGGCATTTATATTTTGTTTTTTCCTATTCCCGGTACTCTTGCTCACTTAAAT
>JAAYNO010000111.1 GCA_012520855.1 Clostridiaceae bacterium
AATTTCTCCAACGATTCCCTCCACAAACCAATCCATAGAAAGAATCTGCTCCCTCTGCAGCTCATCTCCGCTGTCCACAATAAGATTTCCGCTTATATCATAAATAGGGCCTGAAAAAACCTTATAAGTCTGAGAAATAATTGAGGTTTTTATAAACTCCACTAATTTCTTAGTCTCTGCAGGCACACTCCTCTTTGCATAAAAGAAATCCAAAAGGCCTGAATCCAGACCCCACCAATAGTTTCTGACTCTTCCTGAGCTGTCAGCTCCCAGCCGGGTCCCTCCCGCCTGAATACTTCTTACATATTTTTCGTAAAAAATTCCCCAGTTCCAAACCGGAACCGCCAGATATTTGTCAGGGATATACTCCCCTTCTTTTTGCTTCAATGTGTAAACACCGTATTCTCTGGAGAACATACGGTTTACCAATGTGTTATGGTGTGATATTATATCGATCCCTTTCGAGACAAGCTCAGCCGTAACCTCTCTGGTATCGAGCTTTTTCTTGCCTGATACAGTCCATTCGACATAAACCTCGCATCTTGGATTTACCATTCGTGCTCCAAGTGTAAACGCATTAAGACCGCTTATGATGTCAGTTGCCGGATATGGAGCAATATAACCAAGCTTTCCTGCTTTACTCATAGCTCCCGCTATTATACCGCTTAAAAAACGCGGCTCATGTATTCGTCCGAAGTATGTATTTACGTGTTTAAAAGAGTGGAGGCATGAGCA
Organism: Clostridiaceae bacterium; assembly: GCA_012520855.1. Classification (GTDB taxonomy): domain Bacteria; phylum Bacillota; class Clostridia; order DSM-8532; family DSM-8532; genus DTU059. The sequence continues at coordinate 736 of JAAYNO010000111.1, forward strand.
ATTAAGCAGATTACAGTCCGGATTATCCATTGCTGTCTTTAGAGTAGGGTTTATTAGAGTCGGAGTGGTCGTAAAAATGATCTGACAACCCTCATCTACCATACTCTGCAATATAGGCGCTGCATCATTGCTTTCGGGCAAATTGAACCTTGATACTGTTTCAACTGTATCCTTTAAAGCATGCTCCAGATGCATTCGCCCTAACTCGTGGGAATACGTCCAGCTAGATGTTTTGCTGTCGGTTGCATGCGCAAATCCAACCTTTATTTTCCCTGAATGACCCAGATTCACTATCCTGCTTATAAAGCTCTTTCCTACTTTAAGGTCAGGGCTCTGTTGTATGTCAACCGCATCGGGTCCTGAATAGTATCTAAGTTCGGAAAGAAGACGCCATATTCTGTCCTTAAATTCATCCTCGGTAAATTCCTCGCTTATACCATGTATCTTTAAAAAATCCAGAAACGCATCACCAGTGGTTATGGGAAGTTTATCTCCGCCCAACTGATAAAATGCTTTTCTGAAATTATTGTATACTGAACTGGCAAAATACTTGAAGCGATCTTTTTTATCAACAAAACGATTCCGGGGATTATAGTCTTTTATAATTTCCCAAAGCTCCTGAAAGCTCTTTTCATTTGACAGCCATATTTCATTTATTCCTGTCTTTTTATTAAAATCCATGAATTCATAATAAATCCGGATATCTTTATTATTCTCATCGTATTTTGGAATAAGCCGGGTTACTTTCCCATGGTATGAAAAAACGTCCAGGTATTTTAGAACGCTCACTCTTTTATTTCCCTCTACAATAAAAAACCAGTTTAAGTATTCATAAACCTTAAGAGGATCTGTTAAGCCTTCTTGAATCTGGACATTGTACACATTCTGCCATTTGGCTGCAAACTCCGAATCGGTCTCCATCAATGGCATGTAGTTTCGTGCAAAAGAAATGCTTCTTAAGTATGTATAGGTTCCTTTGATCTTTCTTAAGGGGATATCTATAACACCTAAATCGACTTCCGATACTATATCAATATTTTTAAGGATTCCATCAAGAAATGGCAGGTAACCATTGCGTCCCTGGGAAATATAGTGTGAATATTCTTTTAAGCCCAGCTTCCGGGCATTGATATATTCATTTAAATCTCCGTTCATGCTAAAGCTCCGATCCCTGTATGATCTCTAATGATACTTTTAACAATCTCCGGTATATCATTTGAATAAATCAGCTTAAGAAGATCATCGCTTTGTCTGAGTGACATAAACAATTGCCTGTCAGTGATAAGATTCGCTTCAAAGGCAGTTGCCAACTCATCCAAATCATATATTTTCAATCTTCCGTCAGGCATTATTTTTATATCTGTTAATAAATCATACAGGAAATATGTATCTGTTTCTTTATTATATTCTATATCAACAATATCACAATACCAATAGATCAATTCCTTACTTTCGTTCATTATAGCGCTGATTTTCCAACCTTTATTTAAAAAGACGCAAGATATACCATATTTTATATCATCCCGGGGCTTAATAGGTTCCCATTCTGTAATGAGGTAATTTTCATCGCGGTAAAGCAGCCTGTCCGAGGATAAATCAATTGTTTCTGAAGGAATATATCTTATCCGGTATATTCTTGGCATCTGTTACACCTCAAAGTATTTTTTTACATTATACCATCCATAAGTTGAAATAGCATACCCGATCTTTCTCCGGGTCATAATGGGTAATATGGTATAATGTCCGGGAAGCAGTTTTATAGGGAGGTAATCCGATAAATGAAGAGTAAGACCCGGAGTCTTAAAGAAAAAGTAAGACCGGTTGCGATAGCACAGCCTGAGAAGAGATCATGCAAAAATTGTATGAAGGGTAAACACATGGGTCTTACCAGGGATATACTCTGCCGGGAAAAAGGCATCGTCTCCCAGGATTATTGCTGCTCTTCACATCATTTCTTTATTATGGATGATTTTAAAAAGCTGGATTTTTACCGGTGCAGCGACTGTGAATTTTTTATATTCCATCCCCATGAACATATAAAATCATACGGTGTATGTGATATATTCTCTGTCCGGAAATGTGATGGAAGTGCCCGCAGGGCATGCTCCAAGTTTGTCAGGCGTAAAGAGCATACCGCCTGATTTTAGCATGACAAGGCATGGGGGTTGTGTCACTTGATTTATTGAATAACAATTGTTTATATGGTACTGTTAAAATACTAAGAGAAACAATTTTTACAGGAACATAAGAATAAATGTTCTGCATTTACTATTGTATAAGGAGGTCGTATCTATGTATTCAGCTAACCCTTCACGTTATCATTCTATGAAATATAACCGGCTTGGTAAGAGTGGGCTTAAGCTTCCGGCGGTTTCACTCGGGCTTTGGCACAACTTTGGTGATTTCGACACTATGGCTAACATGAAAGCCCTGGTAACCAAAGCCTTTGATATGGGAATAACTCATTTTGACCTGGCGAATAATTATGGACCTCCTCCGGGCTCGGCCGAGAAAAACTTTGGTCGTATATTAAAGGAGGAGCTTTCTTCCTATAGGGATGAATTGATTATTTCAACAAAAGCCGGATATGGGATGTGGGAAGGCCCTTACGGGGACTATGGATCAAGAAAATATCTTCTGGCAAGTCTGGATCAAAGCCTTAAGCGTTTGGGGCTGGATTATGTCGATATATTCTACCATCACCGCCCTGATCACGAAACCTCTCTTGAGGAAAGCATGCTTGCCCTGGACAGTGCGGTAAGGCAGGGAAAAGCGTTATATGTCGGCATTTCAAACTACAGATATGAAGATACGAAAGAAGCATATAAAATATTAAAGGAGCTTAAGACACCTTTTGTCATTCATCAGCCCAATTACTCAATACTCGATCGCTGGATCGAGAGTGATGGGCTTAAAGATTATGCAGGGAAATTTGGTATAGGTTTGATAGTCTTCAGCCCATTGGCTCAGGGAATGCTGACAAACAGATATCTTAAGGGTATTCCGGAGGATTCAAGAGCAGGACGTGGTGTAACGCCATTTTTGCCTAAGTCAAGAATTACCGACGAAAAACTTAAAATGATCAAAAAACTAGATGACATTGCTTCAAATCGCGGGCAAAGCCTTGCCCAAATGGCCTTATCCTGGGTTTTAAGAGATGGGAAGGTGACCTCTGTATTGGTTGGTGCCAGCAAGGTTTCGCAGCTTGAAGACAATGCTAAGTGTATCAATAATTTGACCTTCACCGAAGAAGAGCTTAAGGCCATTGATGAAGCAATAAAATCCTGAGCTGATCCAGGATCATGATTCTTCATTCCGCTTCGCTCCATTCAGAATGACAAAACCCGGACTTTTTCAGTGGTCTTGAACCGTTCCTTTGGTTTAGTCAAAAAATGAGTATAGAGGACCGTCCCCTATACTCATTTTAAATGTACAAATCGCGTTTTGGGAAGAAGATATATGTAACGCTCAGAAACAGGGTTATCAACACAAGCGAGATGATGATAAAAACCAGTTCGGGATTGCCTCCGTTTATGAGCTTTTTAGGTTCAAAGTATTTAAATGGGGTTAAGTATTTAAGAAAATCAAGCTCCTCAGTAAAGTCAATAACCATAGAAATAAAATATGTTGCAAGCATAATACCTGTTGCACTTCCTGATGACGCTCCGGGCTTTTTAATCACGGAAGCCATACCAGTTCCAATGAATAAATAAATCAACTGGACAAAAAACATCCCGGCACCAAGCATCAGAATATCACGGGCAAGCCCTGATTCACCTCCGATGAAGCTTTCGGGTGTAACCATTTTGGCTATGGAGAAAGAAACCGCTATAGTTACAATATTATAAAGTATTGTGTAAATAAGAGCGGCAATTATCTTTGATGTAATGGCCCTGACTCTTGAAATCGGCCTGGTGAAAAGAAATTCTGAAGTTTTATCCCGCTCTTCCTTTGATATGATTACAGCTCCCAGCATGGCCGAATAGACCGTTGACGCTATTAAAACGTAAAAAAATATTACAGCATAAAATCCACTTGCGGTACTCATATCAACGCCATTCATTCCAAAAACAGCCAATAATGCCCTGGGCACTTTATCCATTATGGAAGAAATGGATTGGGTCGATGAACTGAATCCGGCATACTTGCCCATTCCCCCTGCTACGATGGCAATGATGCCAATGCACCACAAAAGAAAGGATTTGAAGTTAGCTTTTAATTCTCTTAAAATTATGTTCATTTCAAGTCCTCCTCTACAGGCATTAAGCCGAATGAATATCTTTTTTGCTGTATAATGCGTAACTTGCCAAAGTCGCAGCTATAACAAAGAAGATGTTAATAAGTACAAATTTTGAATCGTATCCGGATTCACGGATTATATCAAAACCATCATAGTATTTGAATGGAACAAAATATCTGATTTTCTCATCGTCAAGAGCATCTCCCAGCATACCCGCGATAAAAAAGCCGAATACTGTTCCCAAAGTCACTCCGGTCACCGACTTTATCCGATGAAAAATAGCACCAGTCAATACACCCAAAATATAGAACATAGTTTCAACGAAAAATAAAGATATGGAGATCATAAAAAATATTTTGCTGTCAAAGGGTTCTTCAGCAGTAATATTGGCCATTGCGTAAGCAACTGATATGTATACGATGTCGGTAACCAAAAGCAGCGTTATTCCCGACATAAGCTTTGCTGTCAATATTGATGCTCTTGGCTTCGGCTTTGTAAAAATAAAATCTGCTGTCTTCCTGTTAAATTCCTTTGTTATCAATGACAGCCCAAGATGCATTGCCTGAATAGCCCCGCATAAAAGTACATAAGCAAAAATAAACGAATAGTAACCCAATACCGAAAAGACAATATCAATATCTATTCCAAAGGCTTTTAAAACTTCAGGAGGAAATCCTTTAAACAGATTTCTAAAGCTTTCTGCATCAGCCGTATAAGCGGTAAATACAGACATAAAAACTACCGCGAGCAATGACATAGAGATAACCCATAGTATGGTGTTTTTCCGGAAGGCTCTTAATTCATAAAGAAACACATTCATAATC
>JAAYNO010000112.1 GCA_012520855.1 Clostridiaceae bacterium
CATGGACATGGAAAGGCACGAACAAGGCTCTTATAGTACAGGATTACAAGGAACTGTATGAAGGCAGGAAGAGCCTTTATGACAAGATAAACAACCTGCCCATCGAAGTTACAAAAAACACTGTCGACCAGGCTTTGATAAAAGCAATAGAACGGCACCCGGATATCGAGTTTAAGTTATTTTACGCCCCCAAGTCCATTCTATGGTTTAAGCTTCTCGACCAGAGGGATATACTTGAAAAGAAGCTGGAGGCACTTACCTATGTGGTGGATAAGGTATCTGCCTACCCCAATGTTGAAATATACAATTTTCAAAATGTGTTCGAGCTTACTGAAAACCTGGATTTATACCTTGATATCACTCATTTTAATAAAACAGGCAATTATTATATGGCAGATGCAATGGCCGAGAAACGACATCTGACAGATCCCGACAGCTTCAGGAAAGACTGCGCGGAGCTTCTTTCCAGAGTCCGATCAGATGAAATCAACGAACTTGCCGAGACTTCTCTCAAATGATATACTTTCTCAGGGAACGGAAAATATAGGATAACACAGGGCTACAGGAGGCAATAATGGAGCATGAAAAGCCTGGCAGAAGGACCCTTTTTATTCTGGCATTGATATTTCTATTGGCTTTGGGGCTTAGAGGATCGGTTTTTGTTAAGAATATGAACGATATGAGAGTAAGCTATGACCCCAGAAACTACTGGATTATGTCCCATCAGTTAGTTGATGACGGAATATACGGCTATGCCTACGACAACCCTTCCGGAACGCCCAATGCCAGGGTGATGCCCGGTTATCCCCTGTTTCTTGCAGCAGTTTATAAACTTTTAGGCGACAAATACCTTCAAATAACCGCTGTCAGGATGCTTCAGGTTATTATAAGCAGCCTTTCGACTGTTCTCGGCTTTTATTTTGTGAGGAAGGTATTCAAAAAAGATGGCATGGCCCTGCTCACAGCCTTATTTATTGCCATCTACCCCACTTATGTACTTTCTTCTTTCATGCTGCTTACCGAAACACTTGCCTTGTTTACGATGCTTTTATATTTCTGCCTGCTGGTGCATGCCCTCGAATCAGGAAAAGCGGGCATCAACCTGATAACAGGTATTGCCTTTGGAATTCACTTGATGATAAGGCCGGCGCTTCTGCCGCTGTTTATCTTGCCTTTTATCATTTATTTTTTAACGGGTAAAATGAGTAAAAAGGACCGTCCCCTTTACTCATTTATTTTTCAGGTAATGGGGGTAGTAATCGTGTTAGCCCCGTGGTGGATAAGAAATGTAATCACCCTGGGCAGGTTTATTCTAACAGCTGAAGGCTCGGGAAATCCGTTCCTTGCAGGTACTTACCCCTATTTCCAGGACTATTTTCTTGATGTTACGGCTGAGATCAGAAGCGGTAATGACACACAGATGGCATATGGAATAGAAAGGCTTTTAAAAGGCCTTAAGAATGAAACCTGGCTCTATTTAAAATGGTATACGATCGGGAAAATCGGCTATATGTTCCAAAAGCCCTATCTGGATAAGATGTTCGCCATAACTTACATCCCATCGTATGTAATCCATTACGGGATATTGCTCCCCGGAGTGATAGGAAGCATTATTCACTCGATTAAAAATTTCAAGGCTTTTTGGTTTTACTTTTACGGTCTGGTTATACTCGGGCTCCAGCTGATGTTTGTTCCTGATCCCAGATTTGTTTATCTGATTATGTTTTTCATAATGGCGGGAGCTGCACATCTGATAAGCTCGATACCGGCATTGATAAAAAAAAGGTGACTCAACCGGTGAGTAATGGGGACATTCCGCCGAAAGCAAGCCCGCAGAGCAGCGGTGTGTCCCCATTACTCATGATAACAAATAACAACTGGTGAGTAATGGGGACATTCCGCCGAAAGCAAACCCGCAGAGCAGCGGTGTGTCCCCATTACTCATGATAACAAATAACAACTGGTGAGTAATGGGGACATTCCGCCGAAAGCAAGCCCGCAGAGTAGCGGTGTGTCCCCATTACTCATGATGACAAATAACCATATTACGAAAGGCTATAAAACCATGCAAATTAACAAAAACATAAAAACCTTAATAATAATCCCCGCATACAACGAAGGTGAAAATCTCCCCAAGCTGTTTGAATCATTGAAAAATACTGAAGGAGATCTTGATATCTTAGTTATTAATGACTGTTCAAAGGACAACACCGAAGCTGTATGCATAAGTCATGGAATCAATGTGGTTAGCCTTCCTGTAAACCTTGGTATCGGGGGAGCGGTTCAAACCGGATATTTATATGCCCTTTACCATGACTATGATATAGCTATACAAATAGACGGGGATGGTCAGCATGATCCCAAATTTATTCCTTACCTGATAAAAAGGATCGAAGAAGGG
>JAAYNO010000113.1 GCA_012520855.1 Clostridiaceae bacterium
CGTTGGTGATGTCGCAAGGTCGGTAGGCTACGAGGATTCCTTTCAATTCTCCAAAACCTTTAAGAAAGTAAAAGGGATGCCGCCTTCCAGGTATAGATGACATGTATATGTGTTTTGGTCATGGCTGTATTATTTGATCGATCCGCTAATATACGTTTTTGGACTGGCCTATGCCTTTAACAAGGACAGGGGTGGTTGAAGATCCTACCCCCAGGCGTTCACAGCCAAGATTAATATAACGTCTGGCTGTCTTAATATCACGGATCCCTCCCGAAGCTTTAACCTTGATAAGGCCCTTGCTGGCTTCAAGCATGGCCTTTACTGCTTCTTCGTTCGCCCCGCTATTGTGGAATCCGGTAGAAGTTTTCACATAATCAGCTCCTGCTTCAATACTGATCTCAGTAGCCTTTTTGATCTCTTCCACACTTAATGTGCAGGTTTCGAATATCACTTTCAAAAGAACACCAGATTTTTTTGTGATATCGGTCACTGCTTTAATATCTCTCATGACCAAATCCCATAAACCCGATCTTATATAGCCGTAATTTGCCACCATATCTATTTCATGCACGCCTTTTTCAACGTACCGTGAAGCTTCAAATGCCTTAACCTCAGTGGGTACACAGCCATGGGGAAATGCAAGGACACATGAGACAAAAGTCTGACTTCCCTTACAAAGCTCTAAAGCCAGTTCTATATCACAAGGCCTCACGCAGACAGTCCTGACAGAAAAATAAACACCTTCTAAAATAGCCTTTATAGCCTCGTTTTGCTTCATTTCCGGTTTTAACACAGCGTGATCTATATAACGGGCGATATCCATGGCTTGTCCTCCGTGCAAGAGTATAAAAAATAGCCTCCATACAAAAGTATATTCCCCTACTCATCTTATTGTCAATTATGGAAGGGAAATATTCGATTATGCTTTTTCATATTAAACGACTATCTCGCCCGATTTAAGACTGACATAGACCAGCCAGTAGCCGCCCATATCACGCACCTGACTGTCTGTGACCGGAACCCATCTGCATGCATTTTCAAATGGTTTATTATCTTTTTCATCCTTGGCTGGTACACCGATGACATAATACTGAGCACCGTTATTGCCACGATAAAGGCCGGCAAGTATATGCTTAGATTTAAAAAGGCCCACTAAGATTTTAGGATTAGCAAAAAGAGGAACATTAATTCCTGACATATACATTATGTTGCTAAGCTTGGCCAAATCCGATACTCTGTACCAGGAATATCCTCGGCTGGGCTTTTTAAATGGCTCACATGCCTCGAAATTATTTGACAGTAATCCTTCCAGCTTAATTATATTGCACTTGAAAAGGCTATTGTCTCTGCCCGCTCTTTGTATCCTTTGATCAACATTTACAGGCGCTTTTATTCCGGGTTTTGCGGAGGGCGGATTTGAATAAGCCTCGCTTCCCGAAGGCTGGTTATTACTTTGTCCCTTTATTGCAGGGTTTTCGACCGCAAAATTATTTATGTTTTGTACACTGTTGCCGGACCCTTCACCAGCCCATACTTGCTGGGGCTGGTACTGAGGCTCAAGGTTTTCAAGATACAGAGAATCATCCTTCAAGAGTTCCTTAGGGGGGGCTTTAGGAAATTCTTCTGCCGGCTTCATAAGAATGATCTGCCTGATGCTCTCATCCCATTTATGATTCTTTTCAAAGCTTGAAAATAGGGGGATCCATTTTTTATTCTGGCTTTCTGCCGTCAGTGCGGCAAATCTTATTGAATCAGGTTTGATATTAAGGTTTCTAAGTGTTTCAGCATCTATATCAAGCCCGCTCTGCATGCCATTATATAATGTATTGACAGTTCCGGCTAAAACAGGCACAAGCTTGTCGTCCTTTGCAAAGATCAGATACAGCATATGCTTATAGGGACCCTGCTTGAGGCCTTTAACATGAATAGCAACCTGTATTCTTCCATCCCAGCAATCCAGACGCACAAAGGCTTCAGGTGTGCTGCCCGCACTGAATCCCCCGTCGAGTTCCTCCATTATTGCATATTTTCTTGCAAAACCAGCTTGCATAATAACCTCCAAGCCAACTTTCGCGCAAAACAGTAATGAAAGCACTATCACTCTACTTTGCGAAAAGCCTTTCTCTTGGAATTATACGCACTTTATCGTGTTGATATAACTAAAAATAGACAAGTTCCCAAACAAACTGATTATTTGGACAACTCCCTGGAAAGATTTAAAAAATCATATATCGTGAGCTCTTCTGCCCGGGTGTTTTCCTTTATCCCCAGCTTTAAAAGCACTTCCCTGAGCTTGTTTTTGCCCCCTGGTATAAAGGACTGATTTCCCAGTGAATTAAGAAGTGTCTTGCGTCTTTGTCCGAAAGATGCCTTAACGACTTTGAAAAAATAGTCCTTGTCTATGTCCGGCGTGTTATCAAGGATACGCTTTTTTAGCTTTACCACAGCCGAATCCACATCAGGCTTTGGTATAAAGCAATTTTTAGATACGGTAAATACCAGCTTCGGTTCCGAATAATAGCGCACAGCTATTGATAGTGCACTATAGTCCTTTGTTGACGGTTTACCGTCCATCCTCAGCGCGACTTCCCTCTGGACCATAAAGACAAGGGTGTCCCATGCCACATTGCCTTCAAGAAGCATCATAACGATTGGGGTCGTGATATAGTAGGGAAGGTTTGATATAACTTTTAACGGCCCCGCCCAACCTTCAGTCAAGCTTTCCAGATCCACTTTCATAATGTCATCGCAGATTATTGTTACATTAGAAAAATCGCTTAAGTTCTCTTTAAGAGCAGGAATCAAATTTTTATCAATCTCTATGGCTATTACTTTGCCTGCCTTCCTGGCAATCTCGGCTGTCATCGAACCGATACCCGGGCCTATCTCAACAACCAGATCGGAA
>JAAYNO010000114.1 GCA_012520855.1 Clostridiaceae bacterium
TACTAATTATGTTAAGTATTTGTAGATAATATGGGCTAGCTTATTTTTGTAAAGTGGGCCCTTTAATAAACTAGACTAGTAAGGATGAACATCTATGACAAAAAAAATAAAAAGATTGAAGTCTATACTGACGATACCGACAATCCGAGAACAGCAACGATTGAATATATCGACACTAACCTTGATATGGCTATCCTAAAAGCCCCTATTGCGTTACCATCATTGACGCTTGGCGATTCCAACAAGTTGACCGAAGGTGAGAAACTGGTAAGCATCACAAGCCCGATGATGACTAAAAACGCCATTGATGAATGTGTTTATTCGGGAACGGTAAGAACTCCCGAAGGAACATTTTTAGTTATTACCGAAAGCAATATGGGCGGCGGTTCATCAGGCGGCGCTGTTTTAGACTACAACAGTAAAATAATTGGAATGGTTAAATCGGGCGATAGCGGAGGTCATCATGTTATACGCATAAACGATATTAAGCCTATCCTTGAAAATCTCAAATAAAAAGTTTATAACCAATCAATGCTGATAAACTTCGCAAAGTGCTTTATTGAATTATTTAAGATCTGATGTCCATGCAGGTTAAAGATAGGGCAGGTTAAAGTCTATGGAATGCCTTTGCCATGGTAGGGATTGTGAAAGAGTATTGCTCTTTCCTTTAAAAGGGCTTTGTTGGTGGATACTACTCACCAGCATTAGATTCCTATATATAAATTAATGATCGTATGATAAAATTACATAAGGTGATCTTATGGAAGATAAATCTTTTGATCTTTTAACTAAGATGTATAAGGAATTTACAGAATTTCGCGAAGAAATAAAACTCGATGTCCAGAAGGTAAGCAACCAGATTGTTAGGCTGGAAAACGAATTAAAGCCGGAAGTTGAAGCCACCTTGGACGGATATAAGCAGCTTGCTGAAGGACAGCAAGAGATTAAGGAACAGCTTTCCGATATTAGTAAGAAGGTTACTAACCAAGAGGTTGAAATAACTGTTTTAAAGTCTGCCAAGTGAGAATATTTATGCGATATACGCTGCAAAATCCTTCAAATGCTTGTTAAGCAGGTTTGAAGGATTTTTCCTTTTGTATTAAATAGTAGCGAATATATGTCTTAGTGTATGAAATCCTTGAGGTTCAATGTTTGCTCCCCGGTATAGTAAATAAAGATGTTTTTTGCACTCCATCAACGGTATAATTAGCCTTGCCAATCCAGACACATACAGTTTTTCCGTTCCATTTTACTGTTACTTTCTGTTCACCTGAAGTATAATCAACGGTACCGCCCATGGCTTCTATCAATGCCCGTATGGGAAGCATGGTCCTTGCATTCTTAAGAACCGGTACAGTAGCTTTGCCTGGATCGATTTCCATCCATTTGCCATTGACTAACATCATGGCCTTACCTAGTACCATTGATATTGTACCGTAAATCCTCTGGCATGTTATGCATACCTCATTGGAAGGACTCCCGAGAGTTTTGTCTCTCATTACGGGTTTAACAATATAATAATAAGTTGTTCCCGGGATTACCTTGTTATCAACATAACTATTTCCCGATATCCAAAAATCTGTTTCAGGTAAATCGGTTTGTCCGCCGGATTTTGTTGCTCTGAACACATAATATCCCAGAACATCTGCCGCATTGTTATTGTCCCATTCAAGGGTAATATTTCCGGTATTTATCTTTGCTGTCAAAGTAATCGAATTAACTGTTCCGGGGTAATAAACCTTTACCTCGTTAGATGGCCTGCCGGTATAACCATCACCGAGAATAGGCTTTACAATATAATAATATGTTGTTCCGGGAGTTATTTTTTTATCTACATACTTAGTTCCATCGATCCAAAAATCAGTCTCCGGCACAATAGTCTGCCCGCCTGATGTTGTTGCTCTGTAGACATAGTACCCTTTGACACCTTTTTCATGGGTGATCTTATTCCAGTTCAGTGTAATGCTGTCTTTATTGACAGTACATTTTAGAGTTATCCTGTTAGCTGTGACCGGGTTATCGGCGTAAAGAATATTTACCGGCATAACGCAATTGATTGCTACAAACAGGAGAAGGAGAACGCTGATAAATTTGTTCATTCTTAGTTTTTTAGTCTTTTCCATCTTAATTCCTCCATTTATATTAGATTTACTACATCAATAGTATTTCAATTTTTATATTTCCAGCCATTAAAAAACGCTTAAATAAAGGTTACATTAATTACATAATGCTAATCATTCTGTAATAAAGTTAGCAAAAATGTAATTGAACTGGAAAATATTTTATAATTATTTGAATAGATATATTCCCATAAGGATCAAAAACGCTTATGATTGTTCTATAAGCAAATAAAAAAGGAAAACAGTGTCTACTTCTGTATTTACAAAAACAAAATGAGTGTTAGAATATAATTAATTAATTCTCGGAGGTGCTTTAATGAAAATCTGTCCACAGTGTAATAGTTCAAATAGGGATGAAGCAAAATTCTGCACAAAATGCGGCGAAAATCTTGGGGTACAATCTTTAGATAGAACAGATTCAACCGATACAAAGCCTGTACAGGATAATGCAGCGACCGATTCAAAGCCTACTGATATACCTGTTAGTCAGCCTGTGGTCGAAAACGCGGTTCCAAGCGAATCGCAACCCACGGTTTCTTCGCCCAGGAAGAAATCAACGGGATTATTTATTGTTGCGGGCATCGCTGTTATTGCAATTGTTTTTCTGCTAATAAGACTTGTCTCTAATGCGAGCCCGGTAAACAAGCTGTTGAAAGGTCTTTCAAAGCTGTCAAAAATGAATGAATTCACTGCAATAACTACAATAGATGTCAATTATGATGGAGACTCAGAAGAGGGCGAACTGCTTAACGATATGATCTTTAAGGCTGAAATGGCGGCTGATACCGACGATCTGTTGGCACAAATCACTCTGGAGTTGATTTATGATAAGAAATCTGTAACTCAGTTAGCAGCAGGAGTCAATAACGAAGATGTATATGTTGATTTAAAGGATCTTTATAAGAATGTACTTTATCAGGATATTGAAGATTTGCTTCCTGACTACAAAGATTATCTAAACGATTACAAGCTTATTAAAAAAGCTATTGATGAAATTTCGCTCAAGTTTGACAACAAAGAATACATAAAAATTATTAAGGATACCTTGGATGATGATATAAAAGGTTCCGGCAATAAGGTCACCTTAACCCTGAATTCGAAAACGATGACCAGACTTATGGAAAAACTTTTAAAAGAAGCACAAGATGATAAAAAACTGATGGAGTCCATCAGGAAAAACGGTATCAATCTGATCAAGAGAATACTAAAAGACGAGAAGAAGTTTGAGATACTTGAAGTAGACGAGTTGGAAGAGGTGCTGGAAATCTTTGAGGACAAAGATGACTTTGAAGATTATTATGATGATTTAATGTCCAGTGCGTTACAAAGTATGGAATATACTTTATCTTATAGCCTTGATTCCATTAAGGATTTGGATATAACATTTGTATTCGGAGCTTCGGGCAATATTAAGGAAATAGAGTATTCTGTCATGGTAGACGCTGATGGCGATGACCTTGAAATATTATTCTCTTCAGAAATAAAGAGCGGAGCTAAATTTACGAAATTCAACAGGAATAAGGCAATAGTTATCGAGGAACTAATGAACGACTATGATGAACTTGAAGAGGTCGCTGAAGAAGTAACGGAAAATCTTATAAAAGCTGTTAAGAAGAATAAGAAACTTACAAACAAGATTGAAGATCTTTCAGGCGAGGATGTGGAAGATGCCATTGAGTATATGATGTATAACATCTTCAGTTTTATGTACTGGTAATGCAATAATAAAAAAGGATTATAAGGAAAAGAAGCTGTGAAACCACAGCTTCTTTTATATAAAGGATTTTTATCATTAAACCGAGTTGGCTGAATTCCATATTAAGGAAAAAATATGGAATTATCATAATAAATTTACCCTTTTTTTTATTTTTCTATTCACTTATTGTCATTTTATGATATAATTCAGTCTATAAACCTAATCATTACAATATATTGTCGAGGAGGATGTCAAAATGAGGGCAACCGGATATGTTAGAAAGCTGGATTCACTTGGAAGGATCGTACTTCCCAAATCGTTACGGAAAGAGTTAAGCATTAATGAAGGCGATGATATAGAAATGTATGTCGATGACAATGGTAATGTGGTACTCGACAAGTATATTCCAAGATGTGTTTTTTGTGATGTTTCGAAATCTGAAGTAATCGAATATAAAGGTAAGATTATTTGCAGCGATTGCCTCGGAGAAATGTAAAATTTTTATAATATTAAATACCTGTACGGCGGTATTAACCGCCGTATTTTTTTGGGTATAAATAAATAAGGATGTTTTTATTAAAGAGTAAAATTTAATAAGCGATTCCTGTCAAACCTGTTGTGAAAGAGGTAAACCAGATTAAAAGAACGCCTTTACCGGGAGGAGCCTATGAATATTCGAAAATACCAGGAAGATTTGGAAGAGCAAATCTTATCCGAATTTGCAACTTTGAGCAAAAAAAGCAAAGGCAGAAAGAGCGAGGAGAAGCGTTGTGATATACGTACTGATTTTCAGCGTGACAGAGACAGGATAATTTATTCGAAAGCGTTTCGAAGGCTTAAGCATAAAACCCAGGTTTTTATTTCCCCTGAGGGAGATCACTACAGAACACGGTTGACCCATACACTGGAAGTATCTCAAATTGCCAGAACTATAGCAAGAAGCCTCAGGCTGAATGAAGATCTTACTGAGGCAATAGCCCTTGGTCATGACCTTGGACACACGCCCTTTGGTCATGCCGGTGAAAGGGTGCTGAACGAAGCATGCTCTTTCGGGTTCAAACACAATGAACAAAGCGTCAGAACAGTAGAGATCCTTGAGAAAGACAGAAAGGGTTTAAATCTGACCTGGGAGGTTCGTGATGGCATACAGCACCATACAGGAGAAATCATGCCTTCGACTCCGGAAGGTCAGATAGTCCGCTTTGCTGACAAGATAGCCTATATCAATCATGATATTGAAGATGCTATCAGAGGGGGTATCATATCCGAAAATGATTTGCCGGAAGACTGCTGCATCGTGTTGGGAAAAACCCCGTCAGCACGAATAAACAGTACAATAATAAATATTATAGAAAATAGTAAAGACGGTAAAGGAATACGTATGAGCTACGAATTCCAGCAGGCAAATAATCAGTTGCGAAGCTTCATGTTTGACAATGTCTACATTGGTTCTATTGCAAAAAAGGAAGAATCAAAAGCAGAGCTTATGCTGAAACGATTGTTTCTGTACCTGGTTGACAAACCTAAGCTCTTGCCTGTTGATTTTCAAAGAGAAATCGAAAAGGATGGGATCGAAAGAACGGTTTTGGATTATGTGGCCGGGATGACGGACAGATATGCGATCAGAAAGTTTCAGGAAATTTTTGTGCCAGCATCGTGGTAATAGTTGGAGGTTAGAGGTTAGAGGCTGGAGGTGGGAAGTGAGAAATGAGAAGTTTAAAATTGGAGGTTAGAGGTTGGAGAAATTATTTAACCATTGAGAAGGAAAACAGGGCAATCTGTCGAATAATAAAGTCTATGAGGTTACAATATGTTTTACCCTGAAGAAATAATCGAGGAAGTAAGACTGCGAAATGATATCATTGAGGTTGTTTCGAGCTATGTAAAGCTGGAACGCAAGGGCAGAAGGTATTTTGGCCTATGTCCGTTTCACAATGAAAAGACTCCTTCTTTTTGCGTTGAACCGGCTAAACAGTTTTTTTACTGTTTCGGCTGCAATAAGGGCGGAAGTGTTATCCAGTTTATAATGGGCATTGAGAACTTAGATTTTCCAGAAGCGCTTAAGTACCTTGCTGAAAGGGCAGGAATAACTCTCCCGGAGCCAGAAGACAGTGAAGAGAAAGAAAAGTCCAGGATACGCAAAGAGATTCTGGATATTAATAAGGAAGCGGCTCGGTTCTTTTTTTCTGTTCTTGCGAGTAAAAATGGGCTGGAGGCTCAAGGGTATCTGAAAAGACGCGGACTGACCGAAAAAACCATCAGGCAATTTGGTCTGGGATTAGCGCCGGCTGGCTGGAATGAACTAACAGAAAAGCTTTTATCAAAAGGAGCTACAAGCGGACTTTTACTTTCTTCGGGACTTTCTGTCAGGGCAAAAAACGGAGAATTGATTGACAGGTTCAGAGGAAGAATAATGTTTCCCATATTCGATATAAGAGGAAACATTGTCGGCTTTGGTGGCCGTGTTACCGATCAAACACAGCCCAAATACCTCAACTCTCCTGATACACCTGTTTATAACAAAAGCAGAGAGCTTTACGGCCTTAATTACGCGCGGCAAAGCAAAAGTAAAAAACTCCTGATGGTCGAAGGTTATATGGATGTGATTTCACTGCACCAGGCAGGGATTGATTATGCGGTTGCATCATTAGGTACTGCATTAACTCAAATGCAAGCCTGGATACTGAAAAAATATGCGGAAGAGGTGATTATTAGCTATGATTCTGATTCCGCCGGACAAGCTGCCACAATGCGGGGAATAGACATTTTAGAAAAGGTAGGTTGTAAGGCCAGGATCCTTTTGATACCTGATGGGAAGGATCCGGACGAATATATAAGAAATAATGGCCCGGAAAAGTTTAAAAACCTTGTGGATAGGGCAATATCACTGCTGGATTATAAAATTAGGGTTGAGAATAAAATGCATAATTTGGATACTGTTGATGATAAACTAAAGCTGCTCAACAGTGTTGCTGATATTCTGGCAGCCCATGATAACAGTATTGAAAGGGAGATTTATTCAAAATACTATGCAGAGCAATATGGGATTTCTTTGGAATCTCTGGTCAATGAGGTGGCAAAGAGAAGAAAAAAACTAATATCGGCCAATAGCAGACCAATGACGATTCGCAGATCGGCAAGTTTAGGCCGGGGATCTCAAGCTTCAGTAAAAATTGATTCCCGGTACGGGGAATTGGAATACATGCTTCTGGTAATGCTTTGCAATGACAACCGCTTGTTTGAAAGAGTATCAGCTCAATATGGTCCCGAAAATTTTAATGACCCGGGCGCTAAGAAGGTAGCGGAAAAACTATATGGAAGATTGGAGCAAAATAAAAACTGCGTTCTTGCTGAACTGCTTACCGATTTGGATTCAAATACTGCTTCCTTTGTGGTAAGAGTTGCGGAGACGAAATGCGATCTGGCAGATACAGAAAAGGCAATTGCTCAGATACTCAACAAGCTGGAATTATTGAAACTGGAAGAACTTCAAAAGCAGACTATTGAAAGGATCAAAAATGAAAAAGACGGAAATCTTAGACAGAAGTTGGGGCTGGAGTTCAGTAAAAGAGCAGAGAGAATAGCTGAACTTAAAAGATTGGCTTAAAGAAGATTGAGATAAATAAATAAAGGGAAAAAGATACTGGTGGACTTTTTTATACAGTCTGCCTGCCCATTGCCGTAATTATCATCTGAGTCTTGTATAAGTGCGGGACATGGGTATATTTATGAAAAAACCGAGGGGTGGAGAGATAAAAATGGCTGAGAATAAAAAGAAAAATGCCAATGCCTCAATGAAAGGCAAAAAAACAGAAATCAATAACGAAGAAAAAGAAACAATAAAAGTTTCTTTAGATAATGATAATACAAAGGAATCGGCAAAAGCCGAGGATACAAGGATCGAGAAAGAAGATGCTTCGCCAGATCCCGTGAATGATGATGCAAAAAATGAGGTCAAAGAAGGAAACAGGGATCCTAAAAGTATATTGAAGGAGCTTACAATAGAGGGAAGAGAAAAGGGCATGCTTACCTATCACGAGATAGAAGATGCTTTTGAGCGTGTAGATATTACACCTGAGCAGATTGAGAAGGTTTATGAAGCCCTTGAAAAACTGGGTATAGAAATAGTTGCAGATAATATTGAGGAAGAATTTGAGGATATTCCTTTTATCGAAACCGAAGAAGAAGAAGAGGAAGAGGAAGTTGATATTACTATTCCTGAGGGCATCAGCATTGATGACCCAGTCAGGATGTATTTAAAGGAAATTGGTAAGGTACCGCTTCTATCGAGTGACGATGAGATCGAACTGGCCAAGAGGATGGAATTAGGGGATGAAGAAGCGAAGAAGCGCCTGGCTGAAGCCAATTTACGTCTTGTGGTGAGCATAGCCAAACGCTATGTGGGGAGAGGCATGCTGTTTTTGGACTTGATCCAGGAAGGTAATTTAGGTCTGATAAAGGCTGTAGAGAAATTTGATTTCAGGAAAGGCTTTAAATTCAGCACTTATGCAACATGGTGGATAAGGCAAGCAATAACACGTGCAATTGCCGATCAAGCCAGGACGATACGTATACCTGTCCATATGGTTGAAACCATCAATAAGCTTATTCGGGTTTCAAGACAGCTTCTTCAGGAGCTGGGAAGAGATCCCACTCCCGAAGAAATTGCCAAAGAAATGGGAATGAGTGAGGATAAGGTCCGTGATATCATGAAAATATCCCAGGAGCCTGTATCCCTGGAAACACCGATAGGGGAAGAAGAGGATAGTCATTTAGGGGATTTTATTCCTGATGAGGATGCCCCAGCGCCTGCAGAATCTGCTGCTTTTACCTTACTGAAGGAACAGCTTATCGATGTTTTGGATACTTTGACACCAAGAGAAGAAAAAGTATTGAGACTGCGCTTCGGGTTAGATGACGGCAGAGCCCGCACATTGGAAGAGGTAGGCCGTGAGTTTAATGTGACCCGGGAAAGAATAAGGCAAATAGAGGCCAAAGCCTTAAGAAAGCTGCGCCATCCAAGCAGAAGCAAAAAATTGAAGGATTTCTTGGATTAAGAGGATATAAAGGTTAGATTGAAAAACAGTAATAAGAAAAACTATGAATACAGCTTAGGTGAAGAAATAGCCAATGCCACGACCCATGGGCCTATGGCGGCATTGGCGTTGCTTTTTCTCCCATTTGCTTCTGTCAGAGCTTACATAAAGGGGAATGCTCTTGACGCAGCCGGGGTAAGCATTTTTGTCATCTCAGTTTTTCTCATGTTTTTGGCGTCTACACTCTACCATGTTATGGCTGTAGGTACACGTCACAAGCATGTATTTAAGATCCTGGACCATATTTTTATATATGTTGCCATTGCCGGAACTTATACTCCAATTGCGCTTTCGATAATAGGTGGCTGGCAGGGGATAGTCATAACAATTCTCCAGTGGGGTATGGTGCTTTTTGGTATACTGTATAAATCTATCTCAAAAAAATCTATTCCAAAGGTGAGCCTGACGATTTATTTGGTAATGGGATGGACCATAGTGTTCTTTTTACCGATATTTCTTGCTAAATCTCCGATGCTGTTATCTGTCTTCATAACTCTCGGTGGGATAATGTATTCTGCAGGCGCATACTTTTATGCCAAGAAAGGCTTTAAGTACCACCATATGGTCTGGCACTTTTTTGTTAACCTCGGTGCCTTAAGCCATTTTATCGGTATTGTATTCTTTTTGAGATAATAAAAAAGTTCGTTTCTCTTGACATATGAAGGGAGCATGTTGTATAGTATATAAGGTAATCAAGCAGAAGCAGTGCTTCTCACCTTGTTCGGCATAAGCTGACGGGTCAATATCATGATCTAAGGATTCGTATGTTGACGTTAAACAGGTGGAGCAGAAGCTTTACCTGTTTTTTATGTTATAAAGCCAAGTTAAGCCCATAAGCAATCTATGATTGCGATATTTTTCGGAGGTGTTATTTATTAGCAAGGACCAAGCACAGATCAATTCAGCAATCCGTGATAAGGAAGTACGGTTGATTGATTCAGATGGTACCATGATTGGAATTGTCTCAGCAAAGGAGGCTCAATTAAAAGCAAACGAAAGGGAATTGGATCTGGTGAAGATAGCTCCTAATGCAAACCCGCCTGTTTGCAAAATAATGGATTACGGGAAATACCTGTATGAGCAGAACAAGAGAGATAAGGAAGCCAAGAAAAAGCAGACTATTATCGAAGTGAAGGAATTAAGGCTCTCAGCTAAAATTGAGGAGCATGATTTCAGTTTTAAAGCCAAGAATGCCATTAAATTCCTCGAAAGCGGCGATAAAGTCAAAGTATCAATACGTTTCAGAGGACGCGAGATAGCGTACTCAAAAATGGGGCGTGAAGTTATGGAGAAATTCGCCGAGACTGTAAAGGAATTTGGGAAAGTGGATAGGCCTCCTGTAATGGAAGGCAGAACAATGTCCATGATATTAGTTCCCCATAAAAAATAAACAATAGAGGGAGGTTAGCCATATGCCTAAGCTCAAGAGCCACAGTGGTTCTAAAAAAAGATTTAAGCTTACTGCTACAGGAAAAGTAAAAAGAACTCAGGGCTATAAAAATCATATTTTGACCAAAAAAACGACAAAAAGAAAAAGAAATCTTCGCAAAGGAATCATTGCATCCGATGCTAACGCAGCTGCCATAAAGCAGATGTTACCCTACGCATAAGAAAGAGAAGAGAGGTGTTAAACTATGGCACGAGTAAAAGGTGCTGTGCGCACACGCGCAAGACATAAAAAAGTTCTCAAGCTTGCGAAGGGCTATTTTGGAGCAAAGAGCAAGCTATACAGAGTCGCTAATGAAGCAGTAATGAAGTCATTGAGCTATGCATACAGAGACAGGAAGCAAAAGAAGCGCGATTTCAGAAAGCTTTGGATCGCACGTATCAATGCTGCTGCCCGTATGAACGGATTATCATACAGCAAGTTCATGAACGCTCTTAAGAAAGCAGGAATAACATTAAACAGAAAGATTCTTGCCGATATGGCCGTTAATGACGCCGCAGGCTTCAAGTCATTGGTTGAAAAAGTAAAATAAAGCATTTGGTGAGTTTCACCGAATCATAAGTCCCTCACATTAAGTGAAGGGACTTTATTTTAAACATTTAGCATTGGCAAATGAACAAGTTGAGGGTAGCTTGACTTATTCTATATAAACAAGATATACAAGGAGGCGCTTTTCTTGTCTGAACCTGTTTTGATAACATCGTCATCAAACCGGATCATCAAAGAGATCCGAAGCCTTCATGACAAAAAAGGAAGATCAAGCCTTAAAGCAATGCTGTTGGAAGGATCAAGACTTGTAAGTGATGCTGCCAGCTCAGGAGCAAATATAAGGTATTTTGTTGCATCAGATAGTTTCTATAAAAAAAATAGCTCTTTTTTTTCATACTATCCGGATAAAAAAGTGGTGTGTGTGCCAGATAGCCTTTTTGCCCGCATCGGTGAAACCAGAACACCCCAGGGAGTAATGGCTGTGGCTGATATTCCCGTATATGATATAAGCAGTATAATATTAAAAGCTAAGCGTATCGTAGTGCTGGAAAATCTTCAGGATCCGGGGAATATAGGAACTATAATACGTTCTGCCGATGCATGCGGTTTTGATGCGGTTTTATTGTCAAAGGATTGCGCCGACCCATTCAATTCCAAGACTATCAGATCTACTATGGGATCTGTTTTTCATATTCCTGTAATTGTTGCGGAAGATTTTTACCGGGTATTAAGTGAACTTAAGGCAAATAATATTCTTTTAGCCGCTGCCCATACAAGGGAGGCTTTACCATGCTGGCAGGCTGATTTAAAAGGAGATGTGGCAGTAATAATCGGTAATGAAGGAAACGGCATAACAGACAAGATAATTGAGCTCTCAGATTTGACCGTGATGATCCCGATGGATGGCAATGCGGAATCCTTAAATGCAGCTGCGGCCGCCTCCATACTTATCTACGAGTGTTTAAGACAAAAAAAGTTATCTGAAGGTTGCTAAGATGCAGTAATACTTTATCAGAAAATTTGCTAAAGTCCTTGAAAAAGATTACTATTTAATATAAAATAAATTGTGGAATTTGTGATTTTGTTAACAATTTCAATATTCATATTTCAGGAGGTAAATATAATGGCAGTAAAAATTGGTATTAACGGTTTTGGCAGAATAGGCCGTCTGGCATTCAGGGCTTCTGTCAATAACCCGAATGTACAAGTAGTAGGAATTAATGATCCTTTCATTGACCTTGACTACATGAAGTATATGTTAAAGTATGACACCGTGCATGGACAATTCGACGGTTCCATCGAAATAAAGGATGGAAAGCTTGTAGTGAACGGTAATGCAATCAGCGTTTATGCCTGCAAGGAGCCCGCAGATATTCCGTGGTCCGAATGCGGCGCCGAATATGTGATCGAATCCACCGGTTTGTTTACAACTACTGAAAAAGCAAGTGCGCATCTTAAGGGCGGTGCAAAAAAGGTTATTATTTCCGCTCCTTCTTCAGATGCTCCTATGTTTGTTATGGGCGTTAACAATGACAAATATACAAAGGATATGAATATAGTATCCAACGCTTCCTGTACTACGAACTGTCTGGCTCCTATTGCCAAGGTGATCCACGATAAATTCGGAATCATTGAAGGTCTTATGACTACAGTTCATGCAACTACAGCTACACAGAAGACCGTAGACGGCCCTTCCAAGAAGGATTGGAGAGGCGGACGTGCTGCCGCGGGCAACATCATCCCTTCTTCCACTGGTGCTGCGAAAGCCGTTGGAAAGGTTATTCCTTCGCTTAATGGCAAACTTACAGGTATGGCATTCAGAGTACCTACACTGAATGTTTCGGTAGTTGATCTTACCTGCCGCTTAGAAAAAGCTGCTACCTATGAAGAAATCTGTGCAGCAGTTAAAGAGGCTTCTGAAAACGAGCTTAAGGGTATTCTTGGTTACACGGAAGACGCTGTTGTTTCTTCTGACTTTATCACAGATCCTCGCACCTCTATTTTTGATGCAAAAGCCGGTATCTCACTTAACCCGAACTTTGTTAAGCTGGTTGCCTGGTATGATAACGAATGGGGTTATTCCAATAAGTTGATTGACCTTATTTCATATATAGCATCAGTTGACAAAAAATAATAAAAGCATCAAAACGGCAGACTATGAGAGTAGTATTAGATAAGCGGCCTTGTCTGGCCGCTTGTTTACTATTGATAGATCACAAATCAGTACCATTGCTTTGTTAAATTTTTTTCATGCTTTTGTTGAAAGTTATATTATAAAAAGGTAAAATACGCTTATGAATCAATATGCTAAAGGAGCTGAATCGATATATGAGTATGAAGAATAAAATGACTGTTTCGGATATGGATGTTAAAGGAAAAAGAGTAATAGCACGCGTGGACTTTAACGTTCCGCTGGATGCTGAAGGAAACATAACAGATGATAAAAGAATCAGAGGAGCTCTTCCTACTATCCGCTATATAATCGAAAACGGCGGAAAA
>JAAYNO010000115.1 GCA_012520855.1 Clostridiaceae bacterium
GAGAGATTGGGATGAATAATTGGAATGATTTTGTCAGAGAGTGTACAGCCTGCCAAAGGTGCAGCCTTCATACAGGCAGGCGAAATGTCGTAATAGGCAGAGGAAATCCGAAACCTGTGCCAATTCTTTTTGTAGGTGAAGGTCCGGGAGAACAGGAGGATATCAAAGGGGAAGCATTTGTAGGAAGAGCAGGAAAACTGCTGGATCTTCTTCTGGAAGCTCTAGGGATCAATGAAGATTGTTATTATATAGCCAATGTTGTCAAATGCCGCCCTCCCCAAAACCGGATCCCGAGCAAGGAGGAAGTAGAGGCATGTATGCCATGGCTGAGGTACCAGGTTAAAGCCCTGAAACCATCAATTATCGTATGCCTTGGCTCTACTGCCGCCAAGGCAATAATAGATGATGGAGTAAAAATAACTCAGATCCGCGGAACATGGATTGAACTAAAGGGCGGGCTCATGGTAATGCCTACATATCATCCGGCAGCGGTCTTAAGAGATATCCGAAAAAGGGAGGATTTCTATCTCGACATGAAAAAAGTCCGTGCCAGGCTTAATGAAATTGGAGCCTACACTTAAACTTGTCCGGCTGCATATCATAGAGTATGAGTTAAAGCCTTCAGAGGTTTAAATGGTCTATCTTGATAATGCAGCGACTTCATTTCCCAAACCGGAAGAAGTTTATGTCGAAATGGATGCCTTTATGAGAAAGGTTTGTGCAAACCCCGGGCGTTCATCCCATGAAATGGCCCGGGCGTCAGCGGCAGTGGTAATGAGGGCAAGAGAGGGTATAGCAAAGCTGTTTAACATTGAAAACCCTCTTCATGTAGGATTTACCTGCAATGCCACCATGGCTTTGAATATGGCTATTCATGGAGTATTAAAAAAAGGCGACCACGTCATCACTACGGCGATGGATCATAATTCAGTCTTAAGGCCTCTTTATGAGCTAAAAAAGAAAGGGATCATAGATTATACTGTAATAATGCCCAAAAACCAATTCGGAGCGATCGAGCTATCTTCTTTTACAAAAGCTGTGAGAACCAATACAAAACTTATTGCAACAACTCTTTCATCAAACGTGACCGGAATGGTTCTGCCATATAAGGAAATCGGAGAAATTGCAAAAAAAAGGGGGATATTGTATCTTCTAGATTGTTCACAGGGAGCTGGGGTGCTTCCTATAGATGTAAACAACATGAATATTTCTATGCTTGCGTTTCCGGGCCATAAAGCATTAATGGGTCCCCAGGGTACAGGAGGGTTATATGTAAATGAAGCCGTTGCCTTGAGGTCAATTATACAAGGAGGAACGGGAAGCCGTTCTTTTGAAACAGTGCAGCCCGATTTCATGCCTGACATAATAGAGAGCGGAACTTTGAACACGCCGGGTTTAGCAGGTCTGAACGCGGGTGTGGAATTTATTTTGAAAACAGGAACAGATGCCATATACAAAAAGAAAAAGAGCCTTCTTGAGAGACTCTATGAAGGTCTTGCAGTAAATAAGCGCATCAAGCTGTATTCTACAATTGAGGGTTATATGAACAGCGGAATCATAGCTCTTCTGATCGACGGATTGGATTCTTCTGAAGCTGCTAATATTTTGGATTCAAAATATAATATTGCGGTGAGACCGGGCTTTCATTGCGCGCCTTTAGCACATAAAGCCCTTGGCACCTGCAAAACGGGGTTGGTTCGCCTTAGTCTGGGGTGCTTTAATACTCCTGATGAAATCCAGTATACGATTAAAAGCATCAACGAAATCGCAGCACATAAATGAAATGTTTATATGTTAACCTGAATGGAACGAAGCGTACCCCCTCATTGTTATTCTGAACGAAGCGCACCCCCTCATTGTCATTCTGAACGAAGCGCAGCGTAGTGAAGAATCTTACTACAAGTCAATAAACGTGATTTCCGGTCTGGACCCAAGACGAAACGGAACGATTACATTGCCTATTCCCCTGCTTATATAAGCAGGTATCCCGTTTATGACATGAAAGCCTTTTCTGAAACCTGTCCTACAGGTTTCTTCCTTTCTGAAGATTTTATATTCCAGATCAAAAGGCATCCATATTTGTCCGCCATGAAAATGCCCGCACAATAAAAGATCCGTTTCCCCAGGATTCAAAGACAAAGCGATTTCGGGGTTATGTGAAACGGTAAGATTAAAATCTGCCGTATTGTCCCTTTGCGAAAAAGCCAGTTCTATGTCAGGAGAACCCTGTTTATAGTCATCGATACCAGTGATATTGATGCTTTTCCCGTATTTGTGAAAAGTTACGGAGTTATTTGCCAATATCTCAAAGCCCAGGCTTTTAAAATTAAAGAAAAGTAAATCCTTAGCAGCCGGATATCTATTGAAGCATCTATGATCATGGTTACCCAATACAATAAATACGGGCAAGCCTGACGAAATCTCTTTGATCCACTCGGAAACCTCATGGATGTGCTTTTCCCTTTCGATCAAATCGCCGGCGATTATAATCAAATCCGGTTTATTGATCTTAATAGCTTTTGCGGCATC
>JAAYNO010000018.1 GCA_012520855.1 Clostridiaceae bacterium
CCAGTGGCATTTCTGGTCAAACCCAGAATAACCTTGAACCGGTAAGACAAGCTTTTAAAATTGAGAGGCTCGGTTATGGGAATTTTTTTGATTGCCTCTCCGCTGCAAAAATGTATCTCAATACCCTCTTTCTGATAGCGGCATAAAATATGAGATAAATCATTTTGTATTGATTCTGCCCGAACAATGACCCTACTGATCCCCTCTTTTATGAGAAATGCGGCTGAGGGCATATCCTGCGGAAAAATACACCAGCGGTTATCGTATGTGCCGGGTTTCTTTCCGCTGCCGGACATTCTGTTGGAATCCAGCATAAATACGGGTGGAGCATCTGCCCTTATATTATAATTAATCAGCTCGTCAGCGCCTTTATACAGTGCAGTCACAATATCGTGAACCTTGACAATCACTGAAAAAGAAGGCCCATCCACTCCGTTATAAAGCGGAACCGGTCTGTAACCCAAACGCGCTAATGCCAGACTCTCGGCGACCCCGCTGTGTCTGGGCAGGTCAACTATGATCATTGTACGCCTCTCCATACTCTGGATCCATTTTATTTCAGGTATATCAAGCTTCACATTCTTGATCGATCCAGGCGGGCGAATAAATAAAACAGGCTTCGCCCACTGTGTCCATAAAGCATCATCCGGTGCCCAGATCTTATATGTTTCCAGGTTATCCCTCAATTTTATTTCCTCCTTTAATAACTAACAACGGTATATCCTTAGCCCTGTGATCGATTCGCGGATAAGGGCTTATTCTCCCATAAAAACCGGCACTTTTTCCGTTTACCGTAAATACACCTACGCATAAGTGGTAGGATTCGCCGTTAGTGTCTGTTAACGGCTGACTTACAAACCTTCGCTGTGCCACCCAACTTTCGGGCTCACGGCGTACTGCTTTCTTGATCAGCTTACTTTCCTTTTCGCTTATTACCTCCGTAATGGAAATACCTTCTCCCACCCTTCCCAAAGCGGGTTTATATATCCAATCCCCATCACCGGATCTGATCGACTTCGGGTCTCTTGTTTCAGGCAAAAGGCTTTTCCATGCCGAGATATCTACTCCTAATCCATCCCAAACCAGCGGTAATCTTTTTGATTGTGTCAATATGGCAACTGGATGATTGCATGAAGCTGTCACACAATCATAATAGCCCTTCCAATCTGATCTTTGGGGAAGGCCAGTCAGCCATTCCAGTGGGAAAAAGCGTGCTATTCCGTCAATAGGACCTTCCTTACCTTCAACGATACAATATGCTTTCTTGTCCTTCCATACTATATGATCCGGTGCCGCAAATACGGTCTTGTATCCATGAGCCTGAAAATAATCGCTGAGAAATTCCATAACCTGACGGTCATCTGAATAGGAGGTGGCATGAACAAATGCTATGGTCCCATTTTCTATGATTTTATCAGAAAATGCTTCCAAAATGCTTCTGCCAACATGATTTCTCGGTTCAAACCCATTAAAATACCTGCAAGCTATCTGAGGCAGAATTGAGGCTTCGGCTAAGCCCCCAGGAACATCACTGTTTACTTCGGATACTACCCACCCGTTTTCGGCAGGATGAAAATCAAACCGCATCAATCGAATGTTTTGGCTTCTTTTGTAGGCTGATAATCGGTGAACTTCCTTTTCAATTTTTCTAGGAAGCCCCAGTTTTTTTACCAGTTCAGGCCTATTTATCAGGGCTTCCTCCATCAGCATGGTTTCTTCAGATAACTGTTCAGCATACTTTTCCAATTGCTTGGCTGTTTCCTGGTCTATTATAACGACATGCCTGGCAACAGTATTATCGTCGCCTACCTGCGGATCCCATTTATATGCTTTGAATATCACATCATATCGGTATTCCGAATATTTATCCTCCGGTATTAGCTTCAAATCAACAGCTTGCTTCATATGACAACCCCTAAAAGATCCACCGGCACACTGCCATAGGCGGGATTCTCAACCAGCGGAAACATCATAATACTGAATACTGCAATGAGAACATATATGATCCCCCAGTATATAGAGCTCATCAGGTGATTATTATTAACGCTTTCCCGTGATTTTGCATTGTTTATATAGAAGCGTTCAATCAATATTGCTAAAAGAGTCAGAGGCAAAGCCGGCCAGCCAACAAGGAATTCCACTATTGTCATGGAAAATGATGTCCAGTCTCCTGCTGACGCTCTTCCCATAATAAGTCCGCAGGCAACAAGATATGAGCCAAAACGAATCCCGCAATAAATGTCCCGCTCCTCCGAGATTCTTTCAAAAACCTGTGTGAATTTGTTCATGACCAAACTAAGGATGAGCCACGAGATAATGCCAAGCCCCCCGGCAAATAAAACACACCACCAGCCGGGACCGTCTCCCACATTAGCTCCCGAGTAAATGACCACTAATCCCAGAAAAGCTCCTGTAATAGCAAACAAGGCTGCTTTGTTCTTGTTTTGCAATGCATCATCGATCCATGAAAGGTCAAAGAAATAAAAGACCAGCTTCAAGCCGATAAAAACCCAGGCAAAGCCCAGAAATATGTAAAACAATATGTAAATTGAAGCTCCCACAACATCAAAGGATGCCAATGCTCTTAAAGTGTAAAGAATTATTGCAAAGGATATTACCGGCAGGAAACCAAAGGTATATTTTATCGTACTATTCTGCCCGGAAGGCCAGATACCGGCTAATCTCCTGTACCAGTTTATGATGCTAATCACCGAATAATAGCCTGAAAAAGCAAAAATAATAATTTCAAAACCGTCCATATGCCCTCTTCTTCAAATACTCACTCATATTTTAATCTGAATTAATATTATCAATGGAAGTAAAATTTTTCAAATCTTCCGCTTTATTTTAGCATATAAAAAGCAGTCGGGATAGACTGCTTTTTACTGAAAGCTATTAAGAAAACCCTTGGAATTTTACATATATATATTTCCTCTTATAACTTTATATCCAGTTCAGTCCCAAAGTTTTTGTTCATTATCCTGTTATATCTTTCAATGAAATAATCCTTGTTTTGACTTTCCGAATCACTCTTTGTAACAGTTCTTGTCTCTCCCCCTGATACATATACTCTGCCGCATTCCGGACAAACGTTTGTTTTCAGGGTAACAGACTGGGAAACAACCTTTCGGTTTTCTCTGGCTGCTTTTGCAGCTTCATTTCTGACATGCTCCTGCTCATGAGATCTTACTACGCCGCTAGAGGCCTCAGGTGAAATATGCCCGGGCGATTTGAATGAAACCCCGGTATCATTGGATCTATCCTGGTATTTCCGTTGCTTACAGGTAGTGCATTCAATTGCTCCCGTCTTCTTGGCGGAATATATTTCAGCCTTCTTAAATTCCTGATTTTGTCCAATAGAAGGACTCTCAGCAGAATTATTCCTACCGAGATTTGCTGCGGCAGCCTGTTCAGGACTTGAATACTGATATGGGCTAAATCCTCCGTAAGCTGGAATCTTCATTGCTTCACCTCTTCAAAAGCCGCTTCGATCCGTACATAACTTAACGTACTAATAAGACATATCACTTCTAAATTATACCATACTGCTGGACGTCATTCAATAAAAGCAGCTCCATCAAGGATATGTCAGTCCAGGATCCACCCATCGACACAGTAATGAGTTTAGGGGACGGTCCTTTAAACTCATTTTTATCATTTTACTTCGTAGCCCAGTTTGGTGATGGCGTTTTCGATGTCTTTTATAAATAGTTTTTCTTCGTCATAGCTTAGCTTTACTTTGCTTGAATTAAAAGACACGTTTATGCTTTCTTTATCTACACCGGCAAGGGATTTTAACGCACCTTCAATTTTCAGTATGCATGACGGGCAGGTTAATGTTTCTAATTGAATAGTCGCTTTTTTCATATTGAATCACTCCTATAAATTATTTTTAGATCCAGAAGAACCGTCCGAGATCACTGAAGAAGTAACTCCATAAATGTCACCACTGATCAAAGAACATACTTTGTTTGTTCTAGGCTAAGAATCTTACTAACTGATTATGCGGGTTTTAAGATTCTTCATTACGCTTCGCTCCATTCAGAATGACAAAACCCGGAATTTCTCAGCAGTTTCGAACCGTCCCCTTGGTTAATATCTGATCCAGAAGAACCGTCCCTGTGGTTACCCTTGGTTAGCGTCTTAGCTTGTAGCCAAGCAGTCTCATGCCGTTCAAGATCACTGCTAATATACTTCCTTCATGTACTAACATACCTATCGACATGTTCATCCATTCACTGAAAAATACACTGGCAAGCAGAACCAATACGACCCCGACAGCAATAATGATATTTTGTTTCATGTTGCTGGCTGTTGCTTTCGTTAAGCCCAAAGCATGAGGCAGGCGGCTGAAATCCGAATTCATCAATACCACATCTGATGTTTCTATAGCCACATCGGTACCGCTGCCCATAGCAATTCCAATTTGTGATAAGGCCAATGAAGGACTGTCATTAACCCCGTCTCCAACAAAAGCAACTATCCTGCCTTTTTCCTTAAGCCGCTTGATGTAATCAGCCTTATCCTCTGGCAGCATGTTCCCATGTGCTTCTGTAAGCCCAAGCTCTTTGGCAACCAAATCAACTGTTCCCTGGTTATCTCCTGAGAGTACTATCAGATTTTTTACTCCCAGCTTTTTCAGCCTTTGAAGATCATCCTTCACCCCCGGGCGAACTTTATCGCGGATTCCTATCAATACTTTCAACATGCCGTCAACCGCTGTTAAAACAATTGAATTTCCTCTTTTTTCGAATCTTGATATATCGTCGCGAGCTTTTTCATCCAAATGAACATTTTCTTTTTCCATAAGAGCGACATTACCTATCGCAATTCTATGTCCATCGACCTGGGCAGCGATCCCTCCGCCTTTTATGACCTCTGTTTTTTCAACAGTATATGCTTCAGTCTCCCCAATATGCTCTACTATTGCTTTTGCCAGAGGGTGATCCGATTCGGTTTCGACACTTGCAAGGTAACTCATTACTTCATCAGTATCATCGGTATATGTCTCAATGTCTGCTACTTTAGGGTTTCCTATTGTTAATGTTCCCGTTTTATCGAATACAATAGTATCAACCCTGCTAAAATCACTGATAACCTCGCTGCCTTTCAGTAAAACACCATGCCTTGCACCGTTTCCGATACCTGCAACATTTGAGACCGGTACACCTATAACCAGGGCTCCCGGACAACCCAGGACTAGTATTGTTATTGCAAGTTCTATATCCTGCGAAAACAGCCATACAATTATTGCAAGGACTAAAACGGCAGGAGTATAGTATTTTGAGAATCTGTCAATAAAGCGTTCCGCTTCTGATTTTGAATCCTGTGCTTCTTCTACCAGCTCTATGATTCTGCCGAAAGTAGTATCTTCACCGACACGATCAGCTACGATCTGAATGGTTCCGTTTTCTAAAATGGTTCCGGCATACACCTTAGAATCCTTTTTCTTGCTTACTGGAAGAGATTCCCCGGTGATACTAGCCTCATTGATATGGCCTTCTCCCTGTAATACAGTGCCATCAACAGGCACTTTCGCTCCGGTTTTGACAAGTAAAATATCGCCTACATCGACCTCTTCTACTTCTACTTCTTTGAATTCACCGTTTTCCATTTGTTTTAAAGCGCTTTCCGGTGCCATTTCTGTTAGTTCCTTAATAGCAGAGCGTGTTTTGTTCAATGTGCGCTGCTCAAGATAGGCGCCAAACAGGAACAGGAATGTTACTATAGCGGATTCTTCGAAGTTTTTTATAAGGAAGGCTCCAACAACTGCTATGGTAACTAAAACATCAATACTCACGACTTTTACTCTGAGTGCCTGATAAGCCTGTATTAAAATAGGCAGAACACCTAGTATCGAAGAAATCATTAATGGCCAAATAAACAAATCCATATTGCCTATAGTCCACTTGCTTATAAATGCAAAAGCAATCAAAATAGCACTGATCAATGCTATGTGATTTTTTTTGCGTAATATGAACCTCTGCATAGTTTCACCTCCCTACAGCGATAGTTACATATCATTCTGAGCGCAGCGAAGAATCTTTTTAAGAGCCTTCACTTCGTTCAGGATGACACGTAAGATTCTTAGCTGTGCTTTAAAATGACATTGATGAATATTAGGCATGATATGCTTTATCCACTTCGGCCAGCATATCATACACCGCTTCATAGCTTTCACATACATCATTTGGAACAGTATAGTCATCTGTTATTTCACGTAATCGTACAAATTCCCCGCTCAGTTCGGGCTTTTCGGTCTCAGCTTCTTTTGTTTTCCTTATGATTTCATCGAACAGCTTTCGTACTTCGTGAAATTCAGGATGATTATCTCCATGGACTCTGTCTACAACGGGCACATACTGAGTCAATATTCTAAAATATTCTGCCGCTGCTTGTTTAAACGTAGACTTATTTAACATGCTATCCCTTCTTTCCGGTTTTATTTGTCGGTCTTATTTTACCATGGTTTTTGAATTATTAATTTGACCAGGGTCACAGTTTTTAAACTAAATAAAAAAAGCAGTTAAATAAATCCAACTGCTTCAAAGTCTAAATATAAATAAATCTCATTGTTTGTTCTCTTCAAGGATCAGTCTTGCTAATGCAAGCGCAATATTGAATATGCTTTTGCATGCATTTATTTTTGTATGGTATCCCGAGTTTTTTGTTGTACGCTGGCGGATTACGATAACTTCAGCTTCTCCATCCTGAGAATATTCCGTAATGATATTTCTGGGAGTTTCCACTCGTCTGACATATTTTCCAAGGCCAAATCCGGTATTTGCGGTTATGACACAATAAAAGTAAGGATAATTGGCATCTACAGTGTTTATATTGATTTGAGCCAATATTCCGTAAAAATCGGCGGGTGCGTTATCAAATAAGATATTAAACCTGCAGTCTGTCGGAAAATCCTTGCCTTGTTTGTCTTTAGCCAGTACCATGGAGGGGACAAAATTCTCCCCTTCATCTTTTATCTTTACAAAATGCTTTTCCAACTCAACAATTATATCTGTTTTTATATATAAAATGCCCTGATGCCCTTTTATCCTCATCCCGTTAAACCAAAGTGACAATACCAATATGAAAGAATCTGCAATAAAAATCACTGCAACGGTATTCCCTATCTCATTAATCAGTATGGAAAATATAGAGATCAATACAATGGTCACTGCGCCGAAAAACATGCAGCCAATACTATTACTGATATCCATTGCATCCTTGTCCCATATATTGATCTTCTCTTTTATTTGATTGATCTGGTTAACCTTTTCCATACTGGTACTGGCCCAGCGACTCTCATCTCTGTACGCAGGAGTCGGCTTGATACTATAACCTTTTACTAAATTTATTAAAGAGGCGAATATCAATAGAATTGCGCCCGGCCAGAAACTGACGGTAATAATCTGAACGATAAATCCAACAACGATGCAACCCAGATAAAGCAGGATTCTTGTTGTATATGAAAGGCTCTTTAAAACATAGAACTGTAGTGTATCCTGATCCTCTGGTGATGGAAATCCCGGTATTCTTCTGTTTTTCATATAATACTCCTTTCCAGGACCATTGAAAAAGTCACTTCTATTTGTCATCCAGACAAGATAACATACTATGCATGTTGTTTGTGAAGGATCTTTGTGCTGTCTATGCGGGCTTTAAGATTCTTCGCTTCGCTTGGAATGACAAACTTAAGTTATCCTTCATCCCTGCAGCCCCTTTGAATCCCAAATGGGTACCAGTTCTTCACAGCCATGGGCATTAAAATACAGCGGGCATGCACCCTGACAAACTGCAAAATCTCTGCATTCCCTGCATTCTGACGGAGCAGCTCTTTTATCTCTTATATACTCGCTTCGCTTATTAAACCATACTGTCTCGAAGCCTTCTTCTAAAAGGTTTCCTATGGGCTCAGACCAGCTTGAGCAAGGCAGGATATTCCCTTTAGGGTCAACCGACAACAGCCCTTCACAGGCACTGCAGCCTTTGTTGCCAAACCCTGCTGTAATAGGATTAAACAAACATATCGGCGTAGGTGAATACCACATATACTCTACACCGACTTCTTGGGATATTGCCTGGACTTTTTTAACTATATTGCCTATCTCCCGGTATTCTACTGTCAGATCCTTTGCTTCTCCGCGCCCTGATGGAATAACCAGATTTGAAGAAAATCGGTCCGCTCCTAAATCCTTGCAGAATTCCGGGTATCTTTCCAAATCATCTTTATTCATTGAGCATATGGTAAAATGGGGATGAACTATTATACCTGCATCCCTCAGTGCTTTAAATCCCTCAATAGACGCCTGATGAGAGCCTTTGACTCCGGTTATACTGTCATGCTCTTCGGAAATTGCCGATTCTATGCTTACCTGTGCTGAAGAAAGGCCTGCGTCTGCAAATTCCTTAGCCTTTTGAGGAGTGATCAAAGTACCGTTAGTGATCAGGTTGACCCTCATCTTATTATGACTTGATGCATAGTGTATAAGCTCCGGAAGATCTTTATAGGTTGTGGGTTCCCCTCCCGTAAAAGAAACGCTGGGAACCTCAGCCTCATAACGAATTATATCGAGAATTTTTTTAAAACCCGCCGTATCAAGCTGGCTTTCAACCTCTTTTTGGGTACAGGCAGCATAACAGAAACGGCATTTGATATTGCAGGCATATGTTAATGCTACCTCAGACAATATGGGCAGCTTTATATAGCCCAGGTCAAATTCTGTTCTATGAATAGCAGGTGTATTATAGTTTTCGCAAACCTTTCCGTTCCACATAAGTGAAAAGTCTGTAAAAAAGCGCTCCAACTGTTTTTCAGTTTCATCCGGATCGGGTCTTGCCCTGATAATGTCCTTTACAGAACCACCCGACAGGATATGGTCAATAACCCTGGCTCCGGTGGGATTAAGCTTAAATGCCTCATTCGGCATGCGAATGAGTACATTGTCTTTAAGACGCATATGAACATAGGGTTTTATCCTTCTTAAAAAATCATCAACCCATGCCAGTTTATGCATATGCTTATGTTTAAGCATTTTCACCTTGCACCTCCGCTTACACATGCAGAATGACAGGCTGAATGACACGCTGAATGACAGGCTGAGTGGCAAGCTGAATGACAGGCATCATGGCAGGCCGAATGACAGGCTGAGTGGCAGGCGTCATGGCAGGCAAAAACTCCCTTATCCGTGCCTATCATAGATTTAAATCCCTTATTTTTCGTATCGACCCTGATGCTGTTATGATAATTATGATATCTTCTGCGATCATGTATGTGGTTATGGTGCATATAGTAGTAAATCCAATGGTTGTAATAGCCTTCTCTGTAGTATCCTTTATAGCCTTCTTCATGGTATTGTTCCGGATCATATGCTCCTTCGAATCTTTTCATATAGTATTCTTTCGTGGCTTCAATATCACAGTTCCATGTCTTGGCCCTAACAGTATCCACAAGCCATTTCATGATACCTTCCACTTCACTTTCACTGAATTCCTCGTCTGCTGCAGCAGCATACATAAGCTTTTCATATTGGGGCAGATCAGAAAGGTCCAATCCTTTTACCTGCTTTACTCTGAGCGGATTAATCGAGATCTCCTCCAAATAGCCTTTATCTATCATTTTAAATAGGATCATTGAAAGAATGGTATCATAGGGTATGCCTATAAGCACACCTGCTTCCACCTCATCAAGATCGGTAACAACAAATCCATCTTTTCTAAAGGAAGCCAGCTCGAGTTTGGGAGGAACCCAGTCGTCCCTGGCCCACTTGATATCATCATAATTCGTCTGTGCTTTTACTACTGAGCGATGCTTAAGACCAACAAACAACACTATTCCAATAAGCAAAACGATGAATAATACCGCCATCGCTTTTCTTTCCATGGATTTATCCGGCTCGATCTCGCCCGGTATAAATCCTCCCTTATCGATATCGGGCTGGTATGGCTTATCAGGGTATGTTTTTACTGGCTTTTCGGTGACTGGCGAGCTGGAATCAGGCATTTCAAAGAAAAGCTCTTCTGAAATATATTGCTGAATTTTAAAATAATATTTCTGTGAAGGATAGTCCTTATGCAATAATACCTGCGCACGCGGAACCGAATCCAACACCTTCACCCTATAATCGATCAGATATTCTTCGTTCATCCAGGCTTCAGTGGCAAAACCATTTTGTAGAAGCAATTGCTCCACTTCTTCTCTTGCAGCAGATTCACTCGGGATCTCCAGAGGGTAGTCAACGGAAACCGTATAATGGTCCATGGATTCATCCCATTGGACAGGTGCCCAATTAAAAACCACTAAATGCCTGCCCTCTTCGGAAGTGGTTCTGGCAAGATATCCGGCTTTTGCCATATCAGCCGCAAAACGTATTTTATAAGTGAGATATTCACCGCCGTGACGCGTATTCCCGGAGTTGATGATATCATACCTTCCTCCTCCGAGGTCTACAATATCTATATCAAAGGCCTTGTTATCATCTTTTATAACACAGGAAAAATCATCATCGAAGAAAGGCTCAAGCCTGTCAAACCCTTCAAGGGTAAATGCAAGCATGGTTTTCCCGGGTACCAGATTATACCGTACGGTATATGTAATAATAGCCATACCGGAGGGCTGCAGGATCACATCGGTTTCAACGAATCCAAGATGAGCTATTTCCGAAGCGCTTACATCATGGGACGGTAAAAATATCAGAATTGCAAGTAAAATCAATATCAACCGTTTTTTCATATTCTACTTCCCTTTACTCTTCCTTGTTATTTCAGTAAAGATCATAATTGATACATGCCAGGATTTAATACAATTGTTATTATTATATATCATTAGCATCAATGTCTCCATACTATTAAAATACCATTTTTAAAATCTGTATTAATTCAAATATTTTTGAGAAACACTATACTGGATATTATTTTAAATGGAGGAATTTCGTTGGTCGGTATTTTATTTGCTTTGCTTGCCGGGCTATTAATGAGTGTTCAGGGCGTTTTTAACACCCGAGTAATGGATTCTTCGAATATGTGGGCTACAAATAGCTGGGTTCAGTTTACTGCTTTTATCGTAAGCATAAGTATATGGTTTTTTACAGGCCGGGAAAATTTATTATCGGTGTTCAACGTTGAAAATAAATTATATTTATTTGGAGGCGTCATCGGTGCCTTTATTACTTTCACTGTTATCAAAAGCATTTCCGGGTTAGGACCCGCATATGCCACGATGCTGATATTATTGGCGCAGCTTGTGGTCTCCTGTCTGATTGAAGCATTCGGTTTTTTCGGGACCGAAAAGATATGCTTTGAATGGAGCAAACTAATAGGTGTGGTGCTGATGATTGCAGGAATCATTATTTTTAAAAAATAGAGAGATTGTACTATACTTTATTTTGGACAAAGGCTATTTTGCTGAAATGCTTTTTATATGCTTTTCAATATTTCTTATTGTTTTCTCATCAAGAAAATGTTCTATTTTTTCAACCTGCTCAGTTTCATCCTCAGAATTATTGATCAGACATAAGAAATCGTTAAGAACATCATGCCTGTATAGCAGGTATTCGCCAATTGCCATACCCTTGTCGGTAGGCTTTATATATCCATACTTCTCAAAAGACACTAATCCTAAATATTTCAAATTGCTGACCATCTTTGAAGCCGATGACGGCTTTACATGAAGCCTGTCCGCAAGCTCGTTTATCCTTACAACTTCCTGTTTTTTCAGCAGTCTGTATATCATTTCAAGATAATCCTCCATGGAAGAGGTTATTCTTGTGTCATCATTCAGCTGATATCCTTTAAAAGTATAGAAATCCGATTTGTTGTTCATATCTTTAGTCATTCCTTCCCTTTATTGTATCGCATATCTTATTAAGTCTGTCAGAAATTTGTCATCCTGTAGGGGCATGACCCACCACATTGTCATCCTGCAGGGGCATGACCCACCATTGTCATCCTGAGCGAAGCGAAGGATCTTTATAAGATTCTTTACTTCACTTTGTTTCGTTCAGAAAGACTATAAGTTTTTTCGCTGATTCAGAATGTCAGGCCGGTAAGTGCTTTGTAACACTTTTTATGTCATATCCGTATAATAATAGCATCAGGCAACTAAGTTTCCTTATCCTAAGTCTATTAAGAGGTGTCTTGATTTATGAACAACATGGATAACATAAGCTCACTTAAAGATTTGAACCAAGGCCAGAAGGCGAGAGTAAAATCATTATTGTCAACAGGCAGCATACGAAGAAGATTGCAGGATATCGGCCTCATTGAAGGAACCGAGGTGGAATGCCTGCAAAAAAGTCCGGCTGGTGATCCTGTAGCTTATCTTATCAGAGGAGCAGTTATTGCACTAAGATCCGAGGATTCTTCTAATATTCTGGTCAATTGAAAGCAATGTACTTGGATGAGGTGTTGATAATGGGGTTGACAAATGACTCAACAGGGAAAAAAGCTGTTGACTCAGTATTAGATATCAAAAAAATAGCGCCTGGTGATAGAGTTATTGCAATAGCAGGAAATCCAAACGTCGGAAAGAGTACGATTTTTAACAGCTTGACTGGGTTGAACCAGCATACCGGCAACTGGCCCGGGAAAACAGTTGCAAATGCTCAAGGGTATTGCCGGTATGGAGGATCTTCATATGTCTTGGTCGATATTCCCGGTACATATTCACTTATGGCACATTCAGCCGAAGAAATCGTGGCCCGAAACTTTATTTGCTTCGGCGAACCTGATGCAGTAATTATTGTCTGTGATGCTACTTGTCTGGAACGCAATCTTAACCTTGTACTTCAAACATTGGAAATCACCGGCAAAGTCGTGGTATGTGTTAACCTGATGGATGAAGCAAGAAAAAAAGGCATAAGAATTGATTTTG
The DNA here is from genome assembly GCA_012520855.1 of Clostridiaceae bacterium. Taxonomy (GTDB): domain Bacteria; phylum Bacillota; class Clostridia; order DSM-8532; family DSM-8532; genus DTU059. Next base: position 12,869 of record JAAYNO010000018.1, read on the forward strand.
ATGCTATATCCCAAAAGCTCGGGGTGCCTGTAACAGGAACTGTCGCAAGAAAGAAAAAGACTCTGGATAAACTGATGCAATCAATTGAAAAATTGCTGTCAAAACAGGAAGAGGAAACCCCTTTAATAATAAAATACATCAAGCCGATAGAAGATGCCGTTTCGCTAATAGAGCCGATCATAAAGAAGAAAGTCAAGAAGATCAATTCCCGCTGGCTCAGCCTGAAACTGCTTGATCATGATGAAACACTGATCACTGCTCTTAATGATTACCTTGGTTATGTGCTTCTTGACGATTATGAGATCAAAGAAGGGCTGACAAAAGCCGAACAGGTTTTATCGGATAGCGGAATCACTAGCGATCACTTACGTGACAAAATAGTTGCCGGTTTAGTCTTGACAGCCGAATACATTTGTTCTGACACTGTACATTTCGATAAAAACGATTATAATGCACGGGATCGGAGAATAGACAAAATACTCACCGGCAAATGGACCGGGTTTCCAATAATGATAGTTTTATTATTGGGTGTCTTGTGGCTGACTATAACAGGCGCAAACTATCCATCGGCTTTATTATCGGACGGACTTTTCTGGATCGAAGAAAGGATCACAGATTTATTCCTTCATCTGGGTGTGCCTGACTGGCTGCACGGGATGCTTGTTCTTGGTGTGTATCGAGTGCTGGCGTGGGTCGTTTCGGTCATGCTGCCTCCCATGGCCATATTTTTCCCACTGTTTACCTTGCTTGAGGATTCAGGGTATCTGCCCCGTATCGCCTTCAACCTTGACAAATATTTTAAAAAGTGCCGCGCCTGCGGAAAACAGGCACTTACCATGTGCATGGGCTTTGGCTGCAATGCAGCCGGGGTAATAGGCTGCAGGATCATTGATTCGCCCCGCGAACGGCTGATTGCAATTTTGACCAATAATTTCGTGCCGTGCAATGGACGTTTTCCCACATTGATAGCCATATTGACCATGTTTTTTGCAGGGGCTGCAGCCGGACCTTTTGAATCTGTTTTTTCAGCCGCTTTACTCACCTGCGTAATCGTTTTTGGTATCTTTATAACCCTTATCGTTTCAAAAATTTTATCCGGGACCATTCTAAAAGGTGTTCCGTCATCGTTTACACTGGAGCTTCCGCCATTTCGCAAGCCTCAGATCGGAAAGGTAATAGTCCGTTCCATCTTTGACAGAACATTGTTTGTGCTGGGACGGGCAGCAGCAGTGGCAGCTCCGGCTGGTCTTGTCATATGGATCATGGCTAATGTGAACATCAACGATATTACGTTGCTGACTCATTGTTCCAGATTTTTGGACTCGTTTGCAAAACTCCTGGGGCTGGACGGCGTTATCCTGATAGCATTTATTCTTGGATTGCCAGCCAATGAAATTGTTTTTCCCATAATAATCATGGCCTATATGGCATCGGGCAGTCTTATGGAATTGGACAGCTTATGGGATTTAAAGCAACTGTTGGTCGATAACGGCTGGACATGGATAACTGCTGTCAGCACCATGCTGTTCTCCCTGCTGCACTGGCCGTGTTCCACAACCTGCCTTACCATCAAAAAAGAAACTCAAAGCCTGAAATGGACGGTTATTTCATTTATCGTTCCAACTGTTATAGGCATTATCGTTTGCTTTATTTTCGCCAGTATCGCAAGGATATTCACAAACTGACCGGTTTTTTAGTAGTTGTTCATAGAGTCATTGGCTGCATATCCCGGTTAAACCTGATAAACTATTGCGTTCCGGCTTCTTGCCGTCTGCAATTGGCAATGTCCTTATTACTCACATGTAGATATTGCTGCGATATTATAATTAAATGCCAATAAAGGTCTATCCCCCATGCTCAAAATGAGTATAAAGGACCGTCCCCAAAACTCAACAAAACTCAAAATGAGTATAAAGGACCGTCCCCAAAACTCATTCGGTCCTCAGGGCTACGACAGGGTCTTTCTTTGCTGCACTGCGGGAAGGTATGATTCCTGAAATCAGCGTCAGCAGCATGCTTATCACAACCAGAACGATTGCTGTTCGCAGCGGCAGGACTGCGGAAAGATTGTTGAGTTCCGTCAGACGATGGAGTATAAGATTTATCGGAATACAGAGCAAATATGTTATCAGCACGCCCAGCGAACCGGATGTGAAGCCTATGATTACGGTTTCGGCAGTAAACATACTGGATACGTTCTTCTTTGATGCACCGATGGCTCTGAGGATGCCTATTTCTTTCGTACGCTCCTGTACCGAAATCAGCGTGATGACACCTATCATGATTGAGGAAACGACAAGAGATACCGCAACAAACGCAATGAGTACGTAGGTGATGGCATTGATAATAGTTGTTACAGAGGACATCATAAGTCCGACATAGTCGGTATATTTGATTTCTGAAAGATCGTCAACATTTTTGTTATATTCCGCAATAGCATCTTCGATAACCTCCTTGTTTGCAAATGAAGATGCATACAGGTTTATCGAAGCGGGGCTGTCAAGATCGATGCAGCCTAGCTTTATCAAATTGTCTTCATATGTTGAACCGGAAAACTCTAGTATTTCGTCGTAGTATTTAGCGCATTCATCGTCTGTATACTGGGGTAATGCCATATCCATAGTATTGGCAAGCTGTTCGGTGGTCATAGCACTCATTTGCTTACTGACCTGTGCGGCATACTGTTCTTTATACTGTTGTGCAAGCGCTTGAGCGAAAAGCTCATTCAATTCTTCATCGCTCATGGACGAAATATATCCTGTGATTGCGTCGGCATCCATGCCGGTTTGTTCTGTCAGTGCAGGAATAACAGAGGCTTCGATATCGGTCCGGGACATTCTTGCAAGCGTACTTGAAACAAACTGACTGACAGCCTCTTTGTCAGGAACACTCATGATTTTAATATATGCGGACGCTTTTGCGGCAGTATCAAGTGAAGAGATGTACTCTCTGAAATCCGCGGCTTTTTCCCCGGTACTTACATTTCCGTCAGTGTCCTTAAAGGGAAGACCTGTGAAAATATCGTTAGCGGGATTGTCTTTCTGGGCTTTTACTGCCTCGGAATTGTTTGCATGCTCGATAATGTATTTGGTCAGCTTGTCTGTATATCCTATCCAGCTTCTCGATACAGATGCAATTGAGTCTTTACCAGGCCTTGCGATACCGACGACGCGGAGAGTCAAAGCATTATCGTACAGATATTTAAGTCCAGCATCGGTATCCCGAAGGTCGATATAGGTTCCGGTTTTTTCATCATAGGTATAGCAATCGGGGCTTAATATGGTACGAAAATCCATACTGCATATTTCTTCGTATGACCATTTCTTAGCCTCGTAATCAATGGTTTTTCGGTTCAGGGCTGCATCCATAAGCGACTTCATTTCTTCTTCAGGTTTAAGACCTAATGCATAAAGTGTCATATCGTCAATCTCGTTGTTTTCATCAACAAATAAAATAATTTCATCGTAATTAGACGGCCAACTTCCATAGATTACATCATACTGTTTCTTTATCACTTCATTGACAAGATTTCCGTCATCGCCGGAAAGCAATTCTTTCCAAAGTTTCATTGAAGATGCCATCCTGGAGGATACACTACCCATTACCGTTTGATCGCGCATCGCAAGCATAGGGGACATATCTAACTCTGCGTACTTTTTCATCAGTTCAACGGTCAAAAGCTCAGTATCAGAACGAATGATCGTGCCGTCAACGTTTTTGGTATAAATAAGCAGGTCTGTATCATAAGTATATTGAACACCTGCAAGCGCGGGATACAGCATACTGTTTTCATCTTTGCGCTGCTCTTCTATATATTTTCTGAAGGATCTCAGATCGTTTTCACTCGTTTCAAGGGAATTCATGGCATTCATCATTTCATAAAGCATGGCTTTCTGGTAAATTGCATCGTTCTCATGCTCAGAAATGGACTTCGCTTTTCCCGTGAAAGTATTAAGAAGGGTGCGGACATCCACGTTTTGTGCTTCTATTGTCAATGGATAAGAGGAAAGTGTCTCTTCCTGGACCGAATCTATAAAAGATGTCGTACCATGGGATACGGCGTATATAAGCGCGATACCAATGATGCCGATGGAGCCTGCAAAGCTTGTAAGCGCTGTCCTGCCTTTTTTGGTAAACAAGTTTCTCAATGAAAGCCCGAAGGATGTAGCAAACGACATGGACGGTTTTTTCTTTTTGTGCGCCTCTTCCCTTTTACTCTGCGCCTTTTCAGTTTCTTCTATCACTTCTTCGGAGGTCAGAGGCATACTGTCGCTGATAATTTTTCCGTCAAGCATTTTTACAATTCGGGTGGAATACTTTTCAGCGAGAACCGGATTATGGGTGACCATAATTACTAGTCGGTCCTCAGCGATCTCTTTAAGAATATTAAGAACCTGCATGCTGGTTTCAGTGTCAAGGGCACCAGTGGGCTCATCGGCAAGGATAATGTCGGGGTCGTTGACAATAGCTCTGGCAATAGCAACACGCTGCATCCGACCGCCCGATACTTCAGCAGGTTCCTTGCGAAACTGATCTGCGAGACCTACCTTTTCAAGCGCTTCTTTAGCCCGCTTGCGGCGTTCTTTCTTAGACACGCCTGAA
>JAAYNO010000116.1 GCA_012520855.1 Clostridiaceae bacterium
GCAGGAGATGTCGGATTGTACTTTTTTATTGGCATTTCTTCCACTCCTTTATCTATTTGCCGAATATATCGTTATCAGGCTGACTGTGAGGCCTATATTTCCGATATATCGAATAATGACGTTTTATAACGATCTCACCCGTTACCGAAATCAAAGATTTCGAATCGGGTCCCGAATCGTTGAAACTCGAGGTCGATACTAACCCCTGCCCGCTACTATATAGGCGAGGCATATCTTTGCTCTCGTTATTGGACCACTCCGAATTCTTCAATAGAAGTTTTGTATTTCTTCGAAGTCATAACGGTTTTCCCGCCCTTTGCCGCGTATGAAACAGGTTTCGGATCTGTGTCGATTTTAACAACAGCTTTCTTGAAAGATGCTGTCCTGCCGACATGGACTCCCTGGCGCTTTTCCTTGCCTTCATAAATTACAGTGTTGACTGACAGGACTTTCACACCGAAAAGCTTCTCAACAGCCTGTTTGACCTGTGTTTTCGTAGCCCTTTTATCAACTATGAAAGTGTACTTGCCTTCGGCAATATCCGCATTAGTTTTCTCTGTGATATACGGACGAATGAGAATATCCTCTGCAAATTTCATTATGCGTACACCTCCTCGATCCTGGATACAGCTTCCTTCGTTACGATAAACTTATTATATCTCAGTATATCGTAGGTATTTATGCTGCTTGTAGTCGCAGTTTTAACACCTTCGATATTCCTTGCTGACAGTACAACATTCCTGTCGACACCGGGAAGTACTATCAAAGCAGTTGAATCAACCTTGAGATTGTTAAGGACATTTACCATTTCCTTTGTCTTGATAGCTTCCAGCTTAAGATCATCAAGTACGATGATGTTATTATCTAAAACCTTGCTTGTAAGAGCACTCTTGAGAGCCAATCTCTTAACCTTTTTGGGAAGGGTGTAGCTGTAGCTTCTGGGCTTTGGTCCCAATGCTACTCCACCGCCTACCCACTGTGCGGAACGGGTACTGCCATGGCGGGCACGGCCTGTACCTTTTTGTCTCCAGGGTTTTTTACCTCCGCCGCGAACCTCTGATCTGGTCTTGGTGGATTGTGTCCCTTGTCTTGCATTGGCAAGTGCGTTGACAACCGCACTGTGCATCGCAACTTTATTAACTTTTACCGCAAAAATATCATCACTTAATTCCATGTCGCCGACCTTTTGGCCGTTGATATTGTAAACATCTACTTTTGGCATTTACGTTTCCTCCTTCCGAACCAGTTCTTCTTTTACGCCTTGACCGAATTTTTAATCACAAGGAGGCCGCCTTTTGCACCGGGAACTGCACCCTTTACAAGGAGCAAGCCTCTCTCGGCATCAACCCTGACGACCGCGAGATTCTGAACAGTTACCTTTTTGGCACCCATGTGACCAGGCATCTTCTTGCCTTTGAATATACGGCTCGGGCTGGAGTTAGCACCCATTGAACCAATACCTCTGTGATATCCGGAACCGTGGGACATACGTCCGCGAGCAGTACGGAATCTTTTTACGGTACCTTGAAAGCCTTTGCCCTTTGAAATTCCGGAGACATCTATTCTGTCACCAGCTTCAAACATGTCTTCAACCTTAACAACATTTCCAACCTCATACATGGAAATGTCATCGAGTTTAAATTCCCTCATTATCCTTTTGGGAGTAACATTGGCCTTTTCAAACTGACCCTTCATTGGCTTATTGGCCTTTCTGTCGGGAATGTCTTCAAAACCAAATTTTACTGCGTTGTAACCATCGATCTCTGTGGTCTTCTTCTGAATAACCGACATAGGACCTGCAAGAACAACAGTTACGGGAATCATTATTCCATCTTCGGTAAAGACTTGAGTCATACCTAATTTTTTTCCAAGTATGCATTTTTTCATGCTATATAATACCTCCTGTCATTGGTTCGGCTTTAGCCGAACTTAACAAATAATCCTTTTAAAGTTTGATTTCTATATCCACGCCTGCCGGAAGATCCAGCCTCATAAGGGCATCAACCGTCTTGGGCGTAGGCATGAGAATATCGATCAATCTTTTATGTGTCTTCATTTCGAACTGCTCACGAGAATCCTTATACTTGTGAGGAGCTCTTAATATTGTCATGATTTCTTTTCTTGTAGGCAGCGGAACCGGCCCGGAAACCTTTGCGCCTGTTCTCTTCGCTGTCTCGACGATCTTCTCTGCGGATTGATCGATTACCTGGTGATCAAAAGCCTTAAGCCTGATTCTGATCTTCTGTTTGTTCGCCATACATAAGCCTCCTTGAGTTACAATTTGCTGGCGCAACAAGCTTTTTCTGTACCTATATACACACTGCCGGGTGTTTCATGCTTTTCCATATTAAAAGCCCAGAGTTATTCACCTGGGCACGATACAAACACACATTAAACACACACATGTATGATGTACAGTGACTTGTCGCCCGGTTTCTTAAGAATCGGACATTCTCCACCGCAGTTCCCAGTTTGTTTCACCTGCCATCTGCAGTCTCATCGTATGCCATGTCACAGCAAGAGATATTATATAACAGGAATTTTATGATTGCAACAGTTTTTTTTAAATGAGTATAGGGGACGGTCCTTCATACTCATTTTAGAATCAGTAGTCCACCTTAGTGCGGGCTACTGGTCGCACTATAAATGAGGACACACCGTTGATTAGCGGGTCTGGCTTGCCACGAAATGTCCCTTTTATTTATAATACAAAATGAGTATGAAGGACCGTCCCCTATACTCATGAAGGACCGTCCCCTATACTCATAGGTATTTGGCGGTGGTTTCGGCAAAGTAGCGGAGTTTTTTGTAGACCCTGTCGTTTACAGTGCCGACCGGGTATGTGCCATCCGGAAGCCTTTCCCCGGCCGGGACGCCCGTCAAAATCTCGATACCTTCATCCACCGTCTTAATAGGGTAAATGTGGAACAGGCCTTTTTCCACTGCATGAACAACCTCGTCCGACAGCACCAGGTTCTTTACGTTCTGATGAGGAATTATAACACCTTGCTTGCCATTAAGTCCATTAATCTTGCATATTTCGAAGAAACCCTCAATTTTGAATGTTGCCCCGCCGATTGGTTGTATGTAACCCATTTGATTTACTGAGCCGGTTACAGCTATTCCTTGATATATCGGTAAATCGGACAGGCTGGACAGAATAGCAAACAACTCGGTCGCCGAAGCGCTGTCTCCCTCTATGCCGCTGTACAACTGCTCGAAGCATATGCTTGCAGCCAAAGACAGCGGTATCTCCTGTGCATATTTTTTACCTATATAGCCGCTTAAAATTAAAACTCCCTTGGAATGGGTCGTCCCGCCTGTTTCTACTTCACGCTCAATATCCAGTATTCCGGTTCTTCCCATATAAGTTGCGGCAGTGATTCGATTGGGCTTTCCAAAGGCGTAGTCTCCTAAGTTTATAACAGCAAGACCATTGATTTGCCCCACCATGTAACCGTCGGTATCGATCAATAATGTACCTTCACGAATAAGCTCCAGTAGTTCCATATCATACTTATTTGACCGTTTCTTTTTTTCGGCTATGGCCTTCTTGACATGGCGCTCGGACACCAGGCGGCTGCCCTCAATTTTCGCCCAGGTCCCCGCTTCGCCCAGAATATTGACTATCTCAGAGAATCTTGTGGTTAGTTTGTTTTGATCCTGAACAAGCCATGAGCTGTAATTGACGACCTCTGCAACCCCGGACTTATCAAAATGCTTTATGCCTTCCTTGTTGCAATAAGCTCCGATATACTGGGCAAGCCGTTGAGTATTCTCATCGGTTCTATCCATATGGTCATCAAAATCCGCTTTGATTTTAAAATGTTTCTTGAAATCCCTGTCGTAGTTGTAAAGCAAGTGATATATCTCACTGCTGCCCACAAATATTATTTTAACGTTTATGGGGATGGGCTCGGGTTTGAGCGCCGATACGGCAATCAATCCCATCTGCTCCTTTATGTTCTCAATTATTATCTGCCTGGTCTTTAAAGTCCTCTTTATTGCCTCAAAAGATTGAGGGTTTGACAGGACATCATTTATCTGAAGGATCAAAAATCCGCCGTTTGCCTGATGAAACAATCCCGGCTTGATAAGAGTATGATCGGTCGTCATGGTTCCAAACTCATTCTCATATTCACATCTGCCCATGAGATTGTAGTAAGTGGGATTATAGTCCACTATTACAGGTGCACCATGGAGACGGCTGTTATCGACCAGAAGATTTACCTTATATCTTTCATATGGTTTCTCTTCTCCGCTCTTTTTCATCATCAGCATCTGAAGCAGCATGCTTTGTTGATCTTCTCCGTAATTTCTTTCCACTAAATGATCTATATTATTCAGAATATCTTCTTTGACCCTGTCCAAAAATTCGGTGATCAGCGGATATAAGCTGTATTTGTCTTTCATATCATCAATATGTATACCAACTGCGTAAAGGGCTATCTGGTTTTCCCATTCCTTTATGGCAGCCTCCGCTTCCATCTCGATCTCCCGGATCTTCCTTATGGTATCAGTGGTCTCGGCCTGAAGCTCTTCAGAAGATTTAGACATTTCGATCTTGATCTCTTCGTCAAGCGCCTTGAATTCTTCTTCGCTTAAAGGCTCTCCATCTACAATAGGCATAAAATATATGCCCGAGTTTGCAAGCTTGACCCGAAAACCCCGTTCAGCAGCTTCGTTGCTCAGCCTCAGAACGTATTCGTCTTTTTTATCGCGGAATTCTTTTATAATACGGGAGCGTTCTTCTTCATATTCATCCCCGTCAAAGGCTTTGGAAATTTCCTGCTCAATTACCTTCACGAAATCTTCCATATCTTTTTTGAATTCCCTGCCCATGCCCGCCGGCAGGTTTATAGCCGATGGCCTGTTGGAATCTTCAAAATTATATACATAGCACCAATCGTCCGGAACAGGCATAAATCTGGCCTGTCTCTGAGCGCTGTACAAAGCGTACCGGGTTTTTCCCTCTCCGGGCTGACC
>JAAYNO010000117.1 GCA_012520855.1 Clostridiaceae bacterium
CTGGAAGCTAAGCTGGAAGGAAAAATAAATCATCCTGTAATAATACTCAGTAAAAATATACTTCTACCCTTCTAAATCCATTTCCTTCATCATTCTGATATATACCATAAGCTCATTTCGGGAGGATACATCTAATTTTTCGTATATCCTCTTATTATGCGTTTTTATCGTATTAATGCTCAAGTATAGTTTTTCGGCGATCTCTTTTCCAGTCAAACCCTGCATATAAAGCTCAAATACTGCTTTTTCTGCGGGTGACAGGGTATTTATATTTTCAAGAAATCTCTTGAACATATTGGTGTTTTGGTAATCAGCAGCAAAATTATCACTTTTGAGTGCTTCATCTGATTCCTTGTTGTCCTGTTCGGAAAGAAACTCCAAAAGATCATCAATCTCAAGTATATTTGTTTTTTCCAGCTCAGATGGCTTTGTTGATTTTATTTTGCTTATGGTCTCGGTTATAGGTTTTAAATAGATCTTGCTGAACCGGAAAGAAGCGATAACACCTATTATAAACAGTGAAAGGAATAGTAAGGCAATCCTTAGATTTATATTGTCAAGAGCTTTCATATAATCTCCTATTGGGACCATCATACTTACTACCCATCCTTCATCTTTATAAGGTGAAGTGTCAGGATAAAGGGTTAATTTTTCATGCACACCCATGAACTGTTTTGAAGGGCAGAAATATTTATTGAGAGAATTTGGCTTTGTCTGAAAACTGAGTTTGGCATCTGTTATCTCATTTTTTATAATAGCAGGGTATTTTGCTGCCATAAAAGATGCGGAACAGTCGATCAAATCATTATCATATGGTGACAGTAAGCAGAAGCTGGTATCGTAAACCGGATTATCAGGGCTATAAGACAGTTTAAACAAAAGTGAACTTACTTCAAATCCGCATACACCATAAACCGTGCCATCAGAAGCTATAAGCGGAACGGAGCATACCATGACCTTATCACTCGACTCTGGAAAAGATATGTCAGAACTCCAATAATATAGTTTTGAAACAGGCAAGGTAATATTTTTCTGAGCTGTTTCCATAGTCTTTGTAAAGAAAGAAGCATCATATATGTCAAACTCCATAGCCCATTGGGGATGTATCATAATATTATGTCTTTTTGCAATTTCAGTGGAACCCCTGAGCATATGTAAATAAGGAGACTCAAGATTAATAACATTTGGTTCCATATTGCGTATGTATATGCCGGCTTTGGAATAATCCGAATTTGAAAGTTTCGGGTTAATGGTTCCGTCAAGAATAAGGAAAACTGCACTGCTTTTTGTGCGCAAAAGAGCTGTCACCAATGTATGGCATTCAGATTCAAGAAGTTCATTAAAAACCTCAGGATGTGCTTTTAAATCCCTGACATTTATTTTTTTTGATTTCAATCTATTTTCAATGCTTTTATTAAGAGCTTTGGAAAGGTCGATGCTTCTCGCCGAAATATTGCCATAATCCCTGTGTATATCGCTGAATATATGATTAAGTTCGTTTTCAAACAGAGTCTTTGTCTCTCTTTTCCCGAGGTGAAAGACACCTGATACCAGGAGTATTACCGAAATAGCCGTCATGATCGTAACTAAAAAAAGAATAGAGAAAATAATAAGCCGAAAGCGCATGGATCTGCTTTCCCGGCTGAGTTTTTTTATTCTTTCGAGTAAACTGCGGTAAGAAAACTTTAATTTATGGTTGTCCAGATGTTATCACCTTTCTTTAATGAAATTTTCATAAACGCTCTCGGTGGCTTTTTTATATGCTTCTTCTGAGTCCATTGCTTCGAGTAGTGACAAGTATTCTGCTCTCGTATTAAAAGCTGCCTGATTTATTCTTTCAGTATAGCTTTTTTCCAATAAATCAAATTCGTCAAAAATCGGAGGGGTATAAAAGTCATAATCTTTATACATAGTAACTGCTGTTTTCAAGAGCTTCTTTACGTTTATATTGACAGCTTTATCGGTATTTTCGCGGATTATGGCTTCAAATGCATTTTTTGTTACAGGCAGGTACCCTGTCTCAGAAACAAATTTAATATTCTGCTCGGGAGCAGTTAACCATTTCAAAAATTCAACTGATGCATATTCTTTTTCTTTTGTTGATTTGGTTACGATCATTCCGCCTCCCCGCTGGATAGCAGCTTTATTTCCGCCTTGGATAACGGGATATGGGAGGATTTCATACTCGACATCAATAGTAGTATTATCCTCATATGTAATGGTATTTCCATAAAACAGGATCCCCGCGGTAGAGCCGGTCGAGCAGACAATATCACCCGTCTTTGCAAGATCTGAGGAGTATCCATCATAAATAGCGAAACCGCCTTTAACTGAAGCCTCAAGAAAGGGGTCCCAAATCCTTTTAAAATTATCTGAGTAATTAATGGATTTATTAACAATAAAACTGTCACCTAACTGATGCATTCCAACCTGGGCAATATTAAACCAAGAATCTGAGATATAGAAGGCTTTTCCGTCATTTGGTATATCAGGAGTTAATGAATCTGTCCATTCATAGTATTTGATCGAAGCATGTGAAATACCTTCAAACGTTGAAAGGGAGTCAATGCTGACACCTGTTGCATCAGCAAAACGCTCAAACAATGTTTTATTCAAAAACAGCACTTCAGTTGATTTGGCTGTCGGAAAAACAGCAAGCTTTCTGGATATTATTCCTTCATTAATGAATTGAGGTAAGTATTCCTCCAGTTCTTCTTCTGAAAAATATTCTTTTAAGTCCACCAGCTTGTCATTGTTTAACAAGGCAAGAGCTGACTTGGGATAACCCGTTGTAATATTGGGAAGTTCCGAGGAACCTGGATTCCCTTCGGCTGAAGCTACAATTTTGTCATATAGGGCAGAAGAGCTTGAAACAGATGTAATATTGATAATTATACCTTTTTCAGTTCCAATGGTTCCATTAAACTCATCAATCAGTTGATTCATAGATTTTTCCATCTGACCGCCATAATTATGCCATAACGTAATGATGACAGGTCTGTTAGGATTAAGAAGGCTTTTATCTCCACAGCCTGAAAACATTAATATTGAGAGCAACAATATAACAAGAAAACTACTTTTTTTCATTTCATTACCCCTTTATTTAAATAAATCATCCCCAGGGTGATTACAACTGCAGAAAAAAATAAATATAATATCATTATACTATTTGAAAGTACTTAAATAACTTCATTATTAATTATACATTAGAAAGCCTGCTATGTAGATACCCTTTTTATTGCTTTATTGCGTCAAAAAAAATAACGGTGAAGAAATCGCTGATCAACGGAGTGGCCATAAAGAGCGAAACAACCAAGTATTAATTTATCTTCGGAACTTTTGAGCATTGATAACGGATTTGGAACAGTTAAGGCAGGTAAGCAATGGATAAAAATAATGTATCAAATTATCCCGAAAAACTTAATATCACTGGTTTGCATGGTGGACTGAAAGTGACGTTCTATTGCAGCAGTTGCGATATGAATGTGACTAAAGAAATATATAATCAGAATAATGTTGAACAAGCATTAACAGAAGCATGGAAGGAGGCAAGGAAATATTTTAACCGCTGCCATGAGTGCGGCGCATGGGTATGTGACGGACATTACAATGAAAACGTGCTGAAATGCTTATTTTGTCAGCCCAAGTAGTCTCAGCTGCAATTTTTAAAAAAAGATAGTGTAAAGTAACTTATGAAAAAAAGATTATTTGCACTGTTACTTGCTTTTGTCTTCGTTTTATCATCAACAATCATCAGTTTTGCTGATAACCCTGCCACACTGGAAGCGCCTCAAAACGTAAATGTTTTTTATGATGACGGTCTTCAGTTAAGATGGACTATACCTCAAAGCATTGTAAATGCTATAGAAAATGAGGAATGGGATGGTGAAATCTATTATTGCATCGATTGGAAGGTTAATGATGGTCCATGGCATTATAATGTGCCTAAAGTAAACAGTGAAACCTATGATTTTGATGATGAAATCGATGTTTCCTATTTCGGGTATTTAGGCAATATTGCAGTTGATGAAAACAATGTGCAACAAGTATTTTTTACTCATTGGTCTTTTGGGTATGATAATGATGAAGATATTGACCTGGCAAACAACAAATATACTTTCAGAATGCGGTTTGCTTTTGCAGCTTATGGTTATGAGGATGAGGATTATGTAACTTCTCCATATTCCAATGAGACAACCATAGGAGGAGACACCCAGGTTCAGCCTCCAAAAACAATTGAAGCGCCTCAAAACCTTCAGGTTGAGCTAAAATATAAAGAAGATCAAAAGCCTTATTTCGCATTAAGCTGGACAAATCCCGATTCTGTCAGTGAGATAAATGAGGCATTTCCCATTGGAATTAAGGTTGATTTCAAAGTAGGAAACGGAAATTGGTTTTCAGAAGTTGAAGGACACGACTGGTGGAGTGCAATTCCTTTTGGTACCAGTGATTACTTAGATCCTGTCGAAAAAGATTATGTAGATAATATAATAATCGAAAAGAATGTGTATTATTTCAGAGTTCTCTATGTTTATGAACCGGTTGTTGGATCTCGTGTCGTTTCACCTTTCTCAAATACTGTATCGTTAGGTACACCAGGTTATGAATCAGCAAGCTCCTGGGCTGTTCCTGAACTTGATCAGGCCGCTGAGCTTGGATTCATTACTGACAGCATAAGGGGAAAAATGAATGATCCCATTACCCGCGAGGAATTTGCCGAGGTTGCCGTTAATTTCTATGAAATAGTAACAGGCAAAAAGGCCGAGCCTCATCCTACAGAAACATTCATTGACTGCACAAATCCGGAAGTTCTAAAAGCTCTTAACCTAAAAATCGTATATGGTGTTGGACAAGGTAAATTTTTACCGAAAGATTATCTACTCCGCCAGCAAATGGCGGCTATGATTACCAGGACCATTACCGCTTGCTATGCTGAAATCACTCCTGAATTTATTGACAATGATGTTAAGGGTGTAGCTGATTTTAAAGACCAGGCAGGCTTTTTAACATATGGAATCAACCCTGCCAAATTCATGGCAAAGTACAAGATCACAGTTGGTGACGGAAAGGGTAATTTCGGACCTAATGATAATTGTACCCGTGAACAGGCAGTAATGTTCCTGTTAAGGGCATATCTGTACAAGGATCAATATTTACCTGAATGATCAATCACTCCAACGATTGATTAGTTTTAAGTGCCGAAGCATAAGCTTCGGCTTTTTTTACGTCGATTGGGCATTCTGATTCATTGATTTATCACTTTATCTTACTAAACCATTTTATTGACAATAACCGAAAATAACTTTAAACTAAACTAATAGCAGAATTTAATGTATTTGTTAAAACGATTTTAATAAAAGGAGCAGCAAATATGGCCAAAGTGACATTCAGGGAAGAGCGCTGTAAGGGCTGTGGCTTATGCATTCAGGTTTGCCCTAAGAAAATCATTAGAGAGAATCAGGAAAAACTAAACGCAAAAGGTTATTTTCCCGCAGAAGTGGTTGATATGGATAAATGCATAGGTTGTGCTTTTTGCGCAACGATATGTCCGGATTGCGTTATCACTGTAGAGAAATAGGAGGAGCAACATGGGACAAAAGCTTTTGATGAAAGGCAATGAAGTCATTGCGGAAGCCGCGATACGGGCCGGATGCAGGCATTATTTCGGATACCCCATAACACCCCAAACTGAGCTTATGCATTATATGGCAAAAAGAATGCCTGCCGTAGGAGGAGTATTCCTGCAGGCTGAAAGTGAAGTGGCTGCGATCAATATGGTGTATGGCGCGGCAAGTACGGGGCATAGGGTACTTACATCTTCATCCAGCCCCGGGATTAGTCTAAAACAGGAAGGCATTTCTTACATAGCCGGTGCTCAACTGCCTGCTGTAATTGTAAATATTATGCGCGGCGGACCCGGCCTTGGAGGTATTCAGCCTTCACAGAGCGATTATTTTCAGGCTACAAAAGGCGGGGGGCACGGAGATTATCATATGGTTGTTTTAGCTCCCGCAAGCATACAGGAGCTATATGAACTGACTGTAGATGCTTTCAACATATCAGACAGATATCGCGTCATGACTATGATCCTTGGTGACGGAGTGCTTGGGCAAATGATGGAAGTAGTTGATTTTCGTGATGAAGAGATCATCGAAACCTATGACAAATCATGGGCAGCAAACGGCCATGGAAATAAAAGAGAGCATAATATGATAACTTCGATACATCTTGATCCTGCTGTACTCGAACAATGGAACATTGGTTTTCAGAATAAATACAAACTGATTTCTCAAAATGAACAGCGATATGAGCTATTTAATTGCGACGACGCTGAGATTATTCTGGTTGCCTACGGTTCGGTAGCCCGAATTTGTAAAGGAGTAATCAAAGAAGCAGCAGCTCAGGGAATCAAACTAGGTCTTTTAAGGCCCATTACATTGTTCCCGTTCCCTGCAGAAGCTTTTGAAAAGGTTTTGAATATACCAAAGGCGTTTCTGACTGTTGAAATGAGTTCAGGACAAATGGTCGAAGACGTACGTCTGACAATTGAAGGCAGAAAGCCTGTGTATTTTACCGGAAGAATGGGCGGAATGATTCCGACTGTTAATGATATTATTTCTAAGGTTAAAGAAATAAAAGAAAAACATGATTGATGATCCGGCGGTTAGAGAGGAGAACAAAAATGGAAGTTGTTTTTAAAGCTCCACATGCATTAGTGGATGTTCCTATGCATTATTGCCCGGGTTGTACACATGGGATTGCCCACAGATTGGTGGCAGAAGCCATAGACGAGTTGGATATAGAGGGCAAGACTATCGGTGTTTCACCCGTCGGCTGCGCATATAATAATTATTTGTATTTTAATTGTGATATGGTTCAGGCAGCGCATGGCCGTGCCCCGGCAGTAGCTACCGGAATCAAAAGAAGCCTTCCTGATAATATAGTGTTCACATATCAGGGAGATGGTGATCTGGCTGCTATAGGTACGGCTGAAATAGTTCATGCAGCAACAAGAGGAGAAAACATAACAGTAGTTTTTATCAATAATACGATTTACGGTATGACATCAGGTCAGATGGCGCCAACTACATTATTGGGGCAGATGACAACGACCACTCCATTCGGAAGAGATCCAAAAGTCAATGGATTTCCTATCCGAATATCAGAAATGTTGGCAACATTAGAAGGACCGGCCTATATTGAGAGAGTTTCACTGCATGATGTCAGACATATAAGAAAGGCTAAGGAAGCCGTTAAAAAAGCATTTAAAGTTCAATTGGCCAGGAAAGGCTTTTCACTGGTCGAAGTTCTTTCTACATGCCCGACAAACTGGGGGCTCAATCCTGTTGAGGCACTAAAACGTGTTGAGAAAGAAATGATTCCGCATTATCCACTTGGCGTATTTGTCGGTGCAGATCTGGAGGTTTAAGATATGTTTCTACACGAGATTATTATTGCCGGATTCGGCGGACAGGGGATTCTTTCAGCCGGAAGACTGCTGGCATACGCAGGCATGCTTGAGAACAGGGAAGTGTCCTTCCTGCCTTCTTACGGACCGGAAATGAGGGGCGGTACCGCCAACTGTATGGTAGTGATTTCGGAAGAATCGATAGCATCACCTGTGCTTAATTCCTGTACGGCTTTGATAGTAATGAACAACCCTTCTCTTGAGAAGTTCGAAAGCTGGCTTAAGCCTGGCGGAGTGTTGATTACCGATAGTTCGATGGTTCAAAAAAGGTCAAACAGAAAAGATATAGATATATTTGAGATCCCTGCTACCGAATTGGCTAATGAAATGGGAAACAAGGCATACACAAATATCTATCTTCTGGGAAAGCTTATCAAGGTGACAGGCTGCGCCACGGCAGAGAACTTTGAAAAAGCCCTTTATGGTATCCTTTCTAAAAATAAACATCATATGATCCCTGAAGAAATGGATGTTTTAAAGGTCGGAATGGATTATTGATGATAAAAACCATATAAGAAATAACATATTTTAAAAGTAATTATAAAGAGACAGCAAACACGACTATTTTATCAACTCTTTAATATTTACTTTTATTTCACGAATTATTTTAATAGACAACTCTTTTCTAAGATCGATTATGTTTAGCTTATTGAATCTTGTTCTGGTTTTTGGGTTATAAAACGTACGGACTACCGGACGTGTCAGGTTGACAGGATTGTTTTTTACTACTATTGCCAGATTTCCGTTACTCAGTAAGACAATACTTCCTTCATTATAGATAGGGATCATTTTGATGAACTCATCTACGATCGCTTTATCAAAAACATGGCCGGATGCGCCAATCAGATATTCTACAGCATCGGTCGTGCGCAATACCTTATCATTTTTTTTATCGTTTATAACTGTGTCAAACTCGTCGCAAACAGTTAAGATCCGCGCCGAATAATGTATTTTATCACCTGTCAGATGCATGGGGTATCCGTTGCCGTTAATATGCTCATGGTGCATGAGTATGGCTACCTTAGTTGTGGCTGGAGTCTCACGGTTATCTTTGATCAAATTATAGCCAAGAACAGGATGCTTTTTCATTTCGATCGTTTCAGACTCAGTTAAAGGATCTGTTTTGTTGATGAGCTCAGCAGGCAGGAGGGCTTTGCCGATATCGTGCAATATCGCACCCATAGCGATGTTTTTAACCTTAGAAACAGGAAGGGAAAGTTTAGTAGCTAAAGCAATCGACATAATACACACATTAACACAGTGGGCAAAGGTTTGCTCGTCCTGCATACGAATATCTTTAACATTTATCATATCGATTTTTCGTGAAAGTATTTCATCAAGAATAGAATTAACCAAACCATTTATTCTTGAATAGTCCATTGTCCTTTTTTGAGAAAGCCTGTTCATTTCTTCACGAACAATCATCTTTGCCTGAGTTCTCGTTTCTTCACACAAGAGACTCTCGGTTTCAATTCCTTCTGATATGTCATCATCTATATAAACACTTGAAACACCTTTTTCATAAAGCTTCTGTACAATTGCAGGTCTTAGAGAAACACCAGCATTAAGAAGCTTTCTGCCGTCAATATCAAATATTGCTTTCCCAAGAGTTTCGTCTCCGCTAATTTGATCAATACCAACTAATCTCATTATTTACTCCCTAATGTAAAATTAAAGTTGTATCGGGATTATATTTACCACACGTAGAAGAGCTAAAACGATGACTTATTATTTATTTGATTTGAAAAATCCTTTTAAGTGTGGAGTTTTTATTTATAAATGTTATAAGGGGAAGACCGATTCCGTAACAAATAATAAGCTGAGAAAATCCTATAAACAGCATAGTCAGTAATAAAGGATAAGTTTTGTCGTAAAGAAAATAAATATATGCACCTACAATAATCGCATTGAATAAGACAGGCGGCAGCGGATATAAAAAACGGTGTTTCCGCAGTAACCGGGTGCAGATGGCTGCCAAAAGTGTTGCCATACTGCCTAAAATAATATCAACTGTACCAAAGCCGCCGAGCAAATTTGCAAGTATACAGCCTATAAAAAGACCTGGAATGGAGGAGGGTAAAACAGTTGGAAGAACAGTCATGGCTTCGGCTATGCGGAATTGGATAGGTCCGAATCCAAAGGAGCCTAAGAGAATAGTCAGAGTCGAATAAACCGCAGCTATCATTGCTGATTGAATGATAATTTTTGGGGATAACTTCATTTTTACTCCTATATGTCTGCATTGCAAACACCGGTTTTTACCTTAAGTACCGGAACTTCGTAGTTTTGTTTAAGGTTTTTACCTAGCCAGGATTTTGCGAACTGGCATGGACGAGCCATGAAAACTATTGTACCTGATAGAGTCCCCTGTATCAAGGTATATTATAAATTTGTTCGTTTATATAATATACCGCATTTTTAAATCATTGTTTGCAGCATGATACGTTTTTGGTATAATTAAGCTAATGTTTGACACAGGGAGGAATAATAAATTGGATCGCAATAAAGCCATGGAAGAATTGTCACTGAGGATTGAAAATGAAAATATCATAAAGCACAGTCTTGCTGTTGAAGCGATAATGCGAAAGCTTGCCAGACATTTTAATGAATACGAAAACCTTTGGGGGATAGCCGGCCTGGTTCATGACATAGATTATGAAAGAGTAATGGGAGATATGAGTCTTCATGGGAAAATGGGAGGAGATATCCTGGAAGCGCTAAATGCCGATAGTACTATTGTTTATGCGGTACGTGCACACAATCCGCTGAATAATATTCCCCGCAGAAGAAAAATAGATAAGGCGCTTTATTGCGCAGATCCGATGGCCGGTCTGATTATAGCCTGCGCATTGATTTTACCTGATAAAAAGTTAAAGGATGTTGACGTACAATTTGTTATTAACCGGTTTCACCAGAAAGGCTTTGCCCGCGGTGCAAATCGTGAGCAGATAGCCACATGCTCGGAAATTGGCTTAACCCTTGAAGAATTTGCTGCTATTTCGCTGGAGGCCCTTAAAGAAATCAGTGATCAATTAGGATTATGAGGTCCGGGACTGCAGCTTTTAAAAAGTATACAAAGTATACTTCAGTAAAGAAGTATACTTGACAAACCAGTGATAAATAATAAGAAAAAAACGATGACGGCCAACAGCCGTCTTCCTTTTTAAAAAGGACGGTAATTAATGGAATGATGGATGAAAGAAAAAATCGGATAGTGTCTTTCATGAGGGAGCGCACTTATAAACCTCTGAAATTTGAAGAATTAGCAGTGGTACTTGATGTTCCTCCTGATGACAGGATTGAATTGAAAAAGCTCCTGAATGAAATGGAAGCCAATGGTTTAGTAATAAAAACCAGAAAAGAAAGATATGGAATTCCCGAAAGAATGGGGCTTATAGCAGGCAGGTTCCAGGGAAATCCAAAAGGCTTTGGGTTTGTATTGCCGGATGCGGGAGACGAAGATATATTTATTCCGGCAAACAACATTAATGGTGCTATGCATGGAGACAGAGTCATAGCAAGATTAAGCAGCAAAGCTTCCGGTAATAAGCATCAGGAAGGCGAGATAGTAAACATTATTGAACATGTAAATAAAAATATTGTGGGCAAATTTGACATGAGCGAGCACTTCGGTTTTGTAACGCCTGACCATTCACGGTTATCAGGTGATATTTTCATACCCAGGGAGTTTATTAATGGAGCCCAAAAACGTCAAAAGGTAGTAGTGGAAATCACAAAATGGCCAGAAAAAAACAGAAACGCTGAGGGACGCATTATTGAGATACTCGGCAATGAAGGGGAAAAAGGTGTTGACGTAATGTCGATAATACGTGCTTACGGGATACCTTATGAATTTCCCGATAATGTATTGCAAGAGGTTAAAACTGTCCCTGAGAGAGTTTTAGAGGATGAATATAAAAACAGAAGAGATCTTAGATCACTTCGCATGGTCACGATCGACGGGGAAGATGCTCGTGACCTGGATGATGCAGTTTCAATAGAAATTTTATCTGACGGCAAATTCAGATTAGGGGTTCATATAGCTGATGTGACCCATTATGTAAAGGAAGGGTCGGCTCTTGACAATGAAGCTCTGAAGAGAGGCACCAGTGTATATTTTCCGGACAGGGTCATCCCTATGCTTCCGAGAGAGCTGTCTAATAACATATGCAGCTTGAATGCCAACACCGATCGTCTTGCGTTCAGTGTTATGATGGATATTGATCCTTCAGGGAATGTAGTGGATCATGACATATTTGAAAGCGTTATTCATATCAATGAACGTATGACGTATACTGATGTTTATAAAATTCTGGAGGAAGAAGATGACGAACTTAAAGAACGATACAAGGAACATTTGGCTGATTTTGAAAACATGAAGGCACTTGCATCGATCTTGAAAGAAAAGAGAAGGCGAAGAGGCTCGGTCGATTTTGAGATAGACGAAGCCAAAGTGATAGTAGATGATAACGGTAAAACCATAGATATAGTAAGATATAAAATGACTATTGCAAACAATATAATCGAAGAATTCATGCTTTTATGCAACGAAGTGGTTTCCGAACATTTTTATTGGATCGGTATTCCTTTCGTTTATAGAGTCCACGAAGATCCTGATCCAGAAAAGATGGAAAGCTTGAACATGGTCCTCGGAACCTTTGGATACAGATTAAAGGGTTATAGAGACGTTCATCCTAAAGCTCTGCAGGAGATCATAAACCAAATAAAAGGCAAACCAGAAGAGAAGGCAATAAGTATGATTATTCTTCGCTCACTGCAAAAAGCCAGGTACAGTGATACTCACGATTGGCATTTCGGGCTTGCTGCAGAATATTATTCCCACTTTACATCACCTATCAGACGTTATCCTGATTTGATAATCCATCGGATAATGAAGGAACAGATTAGCGGAAAACTCGATGAAAAAAGGATTGACCATTACAGGAGCATTCTTAACAGTATAGCTCAGATAAGCTCTGAGCGTGAAAGGGCAGCCCAGGATGCGGAAAGGGATTGTATCGATCTTAAGAAAGCTGAGTTTATGATGGACAAAGTTGGTGAGCAATTCCAGGGTACGATCTCAAACATAACGGCATTTGGTATATTTGTGGAGCTTGATAATACAATTGAAGGTTTGGTGCGCTTAAGCTCCATTGACGATGATTACTACAATTATAATGAACGCGCACTGTGCCTTATTGGAGAGCGAACAAAAAAAATATATCGTATAGGTGACAAAGTAAAGGTCCAATTGGTCAAAGCCTGTACTGAAACCAGGCAAATCGATTTTATCTTGATTGAAGAGAATGAGGATAATGGTATAATAAATAATAATGACATAAGATCGACCAAAACAAAAAAGAAAAAAGATATGGATAAGATACTTAAACATATTGGCGCAAAGAAGAATAATGGTAAAAGTGTCAGGAGGTCAAAATGAATACCATTGAGGTCATGAAAACCAGAAGAAGCATCAGAAAATATCAGAAAAAAGAGATCCCAAATGATATCCTTATGGATATTCTTGACTGCGGAAGGCTGGCTCCTTCAGGTCATAATGCTCAACCATGGCGATTCGTGGTTGTTACTGATCAGGAGCTCAAAGAAAAGCTTACTCAGATCACAAGGTACGGCCGATTCATTAAAGATGCTTATGCCGTAATAGCGGTGTTCTGTGAAAAGAATGCCCCTTGTTTGTTTGAAGATGCCAGTGCTGCTACAGAAAACATAATTCTGGCCGCATGGCATTATGGCATAGGTTCATGTTGGATAGGATCATA
>JAAYNO010000118.1 GCA_012520855.1 Clostridiaceae bacterium
CCATAAGCCAAAGCAAAATCGGTGGCTGTATCACATGCGTGAAGGCTTATAACCAAATCAGGCTGAATAACTGTTCCTTTCTCGTCCTGGTAAAGAAGCGTCCGAATATCCCCGATTATGAATTCCATGTTCCGGTAATTAAGTTCTTCTGCAATCTTTCTGCTGGATCGTATAACACCCTCGGATATATCAATTCCTGTGAATCTGCAGTTGATTTTCATAACTTCTTTTAAATAATAGTTCAGAACAAATGAAAGGTATGATTTTCCGCAGGCGCAATCCACGACCTTTAGTTCACTGCGTCCTTTCATTAAATCTTTAAGCATCGGCTCGACAAGCTCTACAAAATGGTCGATCTGATTATATTTACGAATCATATCGTTCTTGATTTTTCCGTTATCGGCCATGATGTTGATGGCTTTTAAAAGTTTATCTGCCTTTCCTGGTTTAATGAGATAATCACGTCCGGAGACGATTCCTGTATCTGCATGACCCTTTATTATATTTTCTTTCTCTTCTTCCAGAGCCTTGGTTTTCATTGATACGTTTTTGCTGTCAGCCTCGATCATCAATAACTCACCACGACTTTTGTACAGAAGCGAAACCTTCTCAAAAGGTGCTGCAAAGCCGGAGAACAACTCCGGTATCTCATCGGGATGTGCTTTTACACTTCTGCCTTCGAAGCTTATGTTAAGCAATTTCCCCTCAGGTACGCAGTTTAGCGGAAAAACCTTTGTACCCGATTTGAATTCCCCGGTTATGCGTTCGAAATAATCAATTTCATCAATAAGCCTGGCAGCTATTCCCTGAAGCATTAAATTAAATTTCGCTTGTGTACTCTTATCCATTTAAATCAACCTCATATCACTATTTTCAGAATGAGTAAAGGGGACGGTCCTCTTTACTCATTTTTGAGTGAGTATTGGGGACGGTTCTCTTTACTCATTTTTGAGTGATAGGAACACACCACTGATTCGCTGGTCTGGCTTACTTCGGATATCCCTATTACTCATTGCGGCAGCAAATCATCTGGCCAGCATGGCGATTTCTTCATCTGTCATTTCCCTGTATTCGCCTGGTCTTAAGCTTTTATCCAGCCAAACCTCTCCCATTCGGAGGCGCTTTAATTCAATAACGGTCGCACCTACAGCTTTGAACATTCGTTTTACCTGATGAAATTTACCTTCATAAATCTCAACCTGAGCTATAACCGGACAGGATCGAGATATAAAATTCAATCGGGCGGGCAAAGCAATATAGCCGCCAATGTCCACTCCTTCTTCGAAGGCTTTAATTGACCATTCTCCGGGATAAATGTCCAGTAACGCTTCATATAGCTTTTTTACATGCTTCTTAGGAGACAGCAGGTCATGGGCAAAAGCCCCGTTATCGGTAACAATCAAGAGCCCTTCGGTATCCTTATCAAGACGTCCGACAGGAAATGCGCCCCTGCGCCTTATACTATCGGGGAATAAATCTAAAACTGTCTTCGCATCTCTGTCTTCGGTAGCAGTAATTATCCCCTTCGGTTTGTTTAGCATATAGTAGACATATTCCTTATAGCAGATCTCCTCCCCATTAACCTTTACAATATCGCTGCCTGTTATTACATGAGTTGCCGGGTCTCTGACAACATTATCATTAATTTGAACCATGCCTTTTCTGACAAGCTCCCTAATCTCGCTTCTGGAGGTTATGCCCTGATCTCTTAAAAACTTATCAAGCCTTAGCTTTGGCATTACATCATCCTCCAGCCTTTGGGATAAAGATTTTTGAGCATTTCTCCGTCATGCTTTACCCATCCTAATGGGTAATCCTCATAGCAAACAGCCCCAAATCCTTTATCTCCTTTATGGAAAAGAGTTTCTCCCCTTAGATACCTGATCACATTATGGTCGTCTTTATCAAATTTGATTATTCGCTTGAATTCCTCCGGTTTTGAAGCCATCAACAAGGACTGTGACGGCTCAAACCGGCTTTTTTTGCACTCGCCCAGATAAAGACCTGCCTTCTCCCATTTAACAAGCGGAATCTCTTCAATATACGGCGGAAGCCTATAAAGGCTTGTGCCTTTAAGATGGTATATGCCTTCTTCAAAACCATTCATATTATCAACCACGAAATTCCGGTATATTTCTGCGGCATCCTTCGCTTCCTTTGAGGTGTAATCGGTATAAGGCTTCTGATCATTGTTTTTCTTTATTTCACCTTTTTTCTTCAGGCAGAAGACAAAATGACCTTCTCCCCGCGCTTTATGTGGCCATAACCGAAGGCCTCTGT
The DNA here is from genome assembly GCA_012520855.1 of Clostridiaceae bacterium. Taxonomy (GTDB): domain Bacteria; phylum Bacillota; class Clostridia; order DSM-8532; family DSM-8532; genus DTU059. The sequence continues at coordinate 2,281 of JAAYNO010000118.1, forward strand.
TCAGAAGCGGATCCTTTGATTGTGTCCAGTCCCCCCTGGACGGCTCAAAGCCTCCGACCGGGTCAAGCTCATGTATTTCAAGGTCATAATAGTTTATAAAAAACTCGATATTCTCCTCATTTTCCTGCGGGTTAAAGGTACAGGTAGAGTAAACTATAGTACCACCAGGTTTCAGCATTGCATATGCCGCTTCGAAAATTTTCCTCTGAATGACAACACACTCTGCACTTTTATATTTTGAATAGCTTTGTATGGCTTCTTTATCCTTGCGAAACATCCCCTCACCTGAACATGGAACATCAAGCAGGATGCGGTCAAAAAACTCAGGGTAGACAACCTTAAGCCTGTCGGGAGTTTCATTAACTATGAATGAATTAGTCAACCCCATAAGCTCAACATTCTTTACCAATGCTTTGACACGTTTGGGGCTGATATCGTTGGCAACCAGAAGACCTCTATTATGCATCTGGTCTCCTAATGCTGTAGTTTTTCCGCCCGGTGCAGCACACAGATCCAGAACTTTTTCTCCAGGCTTTGGGGCAAGAGCCTGAGCAGGCATCATGGCACTGGGTTCCTGGATATAATAAAGACCCGCATGATAGGCCGGGTGTTTCCCAAAGGATTCACCTTCCGGATAATAGAACCCGTTGGATACCCATGGTATGGGATCAAATTCCCTTTCAAGCAAAGAGAATAACTTTTCGGGCATGATTTTTAACGTGTTTACTCTGAGCCCGAAATTGCGCCTTCCGTCAAAGGTTTCTATAAAAGCCCTGTATTCATGCTCATCCATCAATTGTTCAAAACTGTCTTTAAAAAAATCAGGTAGTTTCATACCTTACCCTTATATTAAAAATACTTTAATTTGATAAAAATCATTCTGAATCATAAGCTTTGCTCTCTGTGCAGTTTTAGCATCTCCTGATAGGGCCTGCTTTAAAAAAAGAGGATTTTTCTTTAAAAACTCCTTCATCGAGCCTTCCGGGTCGCGGATATATTCTAAAACAAGACTAAGCTGCGCTACATCAATATATCCGGCTTCACTTGCTTTTTCAAATACCCTGGGATCTATTGAGACCAGGGCATGTGATTCAACGCCAAGGCTTTTTAACACTTCCTTACCCCCCTGCAGTCTGTCGACTACAACAAGACTCTGCTTAATGCTTCCTTTTATGTTCCGTATGGCTGGAACCCATGCTCTTTCATAGCTGGAGGCTGTTGTAATCAGGTCGGCAATATGAAGTATATTTGCACTATTAAGGTTTTTTATCTCTTTCGAAACCCCACTTTCATATAAAACAGCAGAAAGATCCTTAAAAAGTGTTATATGGGGCTTGCCTAAAAGATCTGCAGCCATAAAGGAGAAAAACCAGTCCCGCCTTTCGCCTCCCGAGATATAATCAATTCCTTCAATATCAAAATTTTCCCTGGCATAAGCTGTAAGGGCATCAATAGTTCCCTTAAAAACTTCGTTAGTCTCATAATTGTCTTTTGAAACCCTGTGAAACTCTTTCGAACAGGACAATTTATCCTCTTTTAGCTTGTCTATCAATGCTAAAAACTCATTTGCTTTTTCCTCGCTGCCATATAGAAAATGTGTATTGACATAATAAGGACCGATCTTTCCGGAGGTATACCAGAAGGGCTTATCTTTTGGGCATACTCTGATTGCATTTGTTTTAAAAAGATAACCTATTAATTCCTGCTTCATGCAATCAGCCCCCCGATCAGTTCGGTTACAGATTTTACATTGTTTTCAATCATGTACTTCTCTAAACCTTCAATTGTTTCAACCCAAGCCATGGGATTGACGAATCCGGCAGTTCCCAGCATTACAGCCGATGCTCCGGCAAGCAGGAATTCAACGGCATCAGTTCCATTGGATATGCCCCCCATACCGATTATAGGTATCTTTACTGCTTTGGAAACCTGGTAAACCATTCGAAGAGCGATGGGCTTAACAGCCGGTCCTGAAAGGCCTCCCGTGACATTGCCCAGTATAGGTCTTTTTGTCTTTGCATCGATAGCCATTCCAAGCAATGTGTTTATCAGTGATACAGAGTCCGCACCAGCTGTCTCGGCTGCCCTGGCAATTTCGGTTATGTCGGTTACATTTGGTGTAAGTTTTACAATCAGGGGCTTGCCAGCTTTCTTTTTAACTCTTGAGACAACTTCAAATACACCGTTTGACGTGCTTCCAAAGCTCATACATCCCTCTTTTACATTGGGACAGGAGAGATTGAGTTCAATTCCGTCTACATCCGCACTTGAAAGGATCTCCACCATGTACTCATAATCTTCGATTGTGTTTCCTGACGCATTGGCTATAATAGCTATGCCATAACTCCTTAAAAAAGGGATTTCCTTTTCAATGAAGGTTTTCACCCCGGGATTCTGTAACCCCACACTATTTAAAATGCCCGACGGAGTTTCAGCTATTCGGGGCGGAGGGTTTCCTTTCCTGGCTAGTTTAGTCAAACCTTTTACAGCAATACCGCCAAGCCTGTTCAAATCAAAATACCTGCTGTATTCGCGTCCGAAGCCAAAACAACCGGAAGCAGCAATAACAGGGTTTTTCAGCTTTATACCGGCAATATTGATTTCAAGATTGATATTATTCATTTACCTTTCCCCCGATCAATCAAATATCACTTCATCTCCGCTGAATACCGGACCGCTTTTGCATATCTGTGTGTAATTCCAGTCATCATCCTTTTTTATTTTGCATACACATACCAGACAGGCTCCGATACCACAGCCCATTCGCTGCTCCATTGAAACCTCACAAGGTATGTTGTGTTTCTTAAGTAATTCCACTCCTGCTTTCATCATTACTGTCGGACCGCAGATAAAAACCATATCAGGAAGCTCTTTTTCTACTTCTTTTTTAAGAAGCTCGGTAACAAAGCCCTTTTCACCATAGCTTCCGTCATCGGTGGCAATAAGAAGCTCATTACAGCTTTGCCTGAACTCATTTTCCAATATTATAAGCGATCGCGTCCTGAAACCTAATATGGCTTTCTTGTTTTGGGCAGGATGATCTTTAAGGAGCTGAAGCAGCGGAAATATCCCGATACCTCCGCCAACTGCAATTATTTTTTTATGCCTTGGATACAAAGAGAAGCCTTGACCCAACGGACCCATGACATCAATATCATCTCCTGCTTTAAGACAGGATAGAATTTTTGTGCCCTTACCTCTTATCTGGATTGCCAGATCGAAAGTACCCTTTTCCCTGTCAACAGAGCATATGCTTATTGGCCTTCTTAAATATGCTTCTGTTCCATTACCGCATTTAATATGAACAATCTGACCAGGTCTGGATTTTTTCGCTATTTTCTCAGATTCTACAGTAAGCAGAAAAGTATCTATATTAAGCTTCTCGGATTTAACTATTTTATATATAGTGTTCATTAAAGCCTCCATTGGTTTATGTAATTAGATTAGTCACATTATACCAATGGTATTACCTAAGGGCAAGGGCAAGAAGGTTGGATGTTAATCCCTAATGTCCTTGCATCAGGATAAAACAGATAAAATGCTTTGAATGGATTTGTCAGGAAGGTCGAAGAAAATCTCCTGCTCAAGGATATCGCCAAGAAAATGTGCATCTGATGAGTTGATAAAATTATAAGAGCCAAGCTCAGGATTCATTTGAATGAATTTTTCAATCTGAGAGCACAGTGGAACTGTATCCTTTTGTTTTGAGTATTCCAGGTATTTAAAGCCATACTCCGGAGGTATTGAACCTAATGTGTTTAATATACTGTAGGATTGCCTGTTGATATGGGCTGGTATCACGATACCATTTAAGCCTCTGACAAGGTTAAGGGAAGTTTCTATGTCCAGACCGCAGGCACCGGACAGAAAACGGGTTTCTCTGCCAGCTTCATTATCATTAGCATCCATAATGATCTGAGCTCCGAATATGTCTTCCCGGTTAGTGATGGGTGGAAGATTCTCATAAACATGCCTTTCAAATGACAGAGCATTCTCATAATCAGGGAAAAGACAGACAAGATGGATTTCTTCGGATGTACAAAGCTCCATACCCGGTACTACCAAAATCCCACTGCGCTCACCGACCTCCATTGCTGCTTTAACATTTCCGACCGAGTTATGGTCTGTTATGGCAATAATATCAAGACCCTTTATTAGAGCCATATTTACAATATTATTGGGGGTCATGTCACTCTCCGCACAGGGAGATAAACAGGAGTGTATGTGAAGATCAACCCAGTACTTCATCTCATATCCTTTAAAGCGCTTAATATCTCATAACAAATAAGGGCGGAGCTTTTTGAACAGGATAAAAGAGCAACACCCTTCTCATTCGCTCTCTCTACAGTCTGGTCTTCAATATCAATATTCTCTGGTATCATTACACATGCACAATTGGTCAATGATGCCACGGCTATAACATTCAAATTTGTATGTACAGTTATCCAGACATCACCTTCATTAACCTTCGCCATTGCATGGCTTAACAGATCGCATGCATATACGCCGGTGACCTTTTTATTAATGGAATCCGATTTATTTATTATTTTATATCCCAGCATCTGGGCAAGTTCCTTAACAGTCACGCTGATTACTCCCAACTTCAGAATTTTCATGTGTTACCAGCACTATTACCACGTCATTCTTTGCTTCGCTCAGAATGGCATTCAGGGTCTGCAATATGAGTCTACGGGCAACCAATGGTCTCCCCTGCCTTTTAGATCCTTCACTTTGTTCAGGATGACACAAAGCAATCAAAACAAGCAAAGGTTTGACCCAATACTAATTCCGGTTTTATCTAAAATGAGTGGAAAGGACCGTCCCCTTTACTCATTCTATTTGATGGAGTTGGTTGGCGATGCTGTTGACCTTTTCTCTCAGCTTAAAGATACAGTCGGTCTCCTTCGCAATTCCTCTTACGATATCCTCGGCTAAAGCTCTGCAGCTTGGTGCCCCGCAAGCACCGCAGTCTAAGTCGTAAAGGCCTTCGGTAATCGCATCTATCATCTGCATTTTTTCCAATGCTTTCATCATGTCGTCATCAAGCTTCATTATAGGCCTGTATTCCACTTTGGACTTCCATACGAATTCATCAACATTTTCAGTTCTGGATACCCGATGTGCCTGATCCTTTTTAATTTTTTCAATCTCATTTTTCAAATTTTCCTTCGCTATAAAAGGATTTTCAACAGTCAGAGGGCCGCCCAGACATCCTTCCGGACAAGCAAGAGCTTCTATAAAATCAATATTGTCAAGCCCTCCTTGGATAGCTTGCTCCAAAATGTCATTTACATTATGTATACCATGAACAGCAATGCGACGGCCTTCCTTGATTGCATCACTTTCTCCGCCGGTAGCGGCCCATGCGACGCCAATGGCACTGGATAATGAAAATGGCTCTTTTATTATCTCGCCTTGCTTTTTCATTATATCAAGAAGAGGGAGATAGATATCCTTGATGGATAAAACCACGTCCACATTGGATTTTACATTTTCGTAGGGAGCTTTTACACTGGTCACCTTAGCAGCGCATGGCGATATAAAGAAAACCCCCATTTTTTCATAAGGTATCCCATATTTTTCATGCACTTCCTGTTTCGAAAGAGCAGCGGCAACCTCCATAGGTGATTCAATTTTTAAGAGGTTATCAATCAGGTTGGGAAATCGTATTTGTATAAATCTGACAACAGCTGGGCAGGCAGAGGAAATCACAGGCTTTTTGATATCTTTGTTGATCATGTAATTCTCTGAGGCATTAGTGACTATCTCAGCAGCTCTTGCCACCTCAAAAACATAATCAAATCCAAACTGCTTCAAAGCCAATACTATACGTTCCCTGGAATAGCTTGGTCCAAATTGTCCGTAAAGACTTGGTGCCGGAAGCGCAATTTTATACTCATAATCTTTGATTGCAGTCAATGAATCAGTAATTGCCTTTTTTGCGTGATAAGGACAAACCCGGATACAAACTCCGCAGTCGATACAACGTTCTTTGATGATTACTGCCTTTCCGCTGCGCACACGAATTGCTTCAGTGGGACAATACTTAATGCAATTAGTACAACCCTTGCATTTTATCGTATTTAGTGTGACTGAATGAAAATATCCCTGCTCCATCTTTCAGCTTCCTCATAAATGTATTATTCTCTTTTAAAAAAGACAGTTATATTTACTATAGTTCCCTTATTGATTTCTGTTTCTATATCTAAAACATCTGCGTTCTTTTTTATATTGGAAAGACCCATTCCGGCTCCGAACCCCATTTCCCTTATACTGTCGGGAGCCGTAGAGTAACCTTCCTGCATAGCAAGGTTCAAATCCGCAATACCTGGTCCTTCATCAGAAATACGAATATATATTTTGTTTTTATCAATCTCGACATGGGCCATGCCGCCATTGCCATGTATCACTGCGTTTATTTCGGCTTCATACATGGCAATTGATGTCCGTTTAACCACATCCGGCGAAACTCCGAGCTGAGAGAGAATCTTCCTGACACTGCTTGATGCTTCCCCCGCAATAGTGAAATCATTTGCAGGTATGGTGTAATCTCTGACAATAGTGCTCATCGGCTATTCTCCACGCCCACAAATTCCGTTTTTGTACAATTTTCCGCTAGCCACAAAAAGAGGGTAGTCAGTTGCCAGAAGTGCGATCCCTTTTTCTTCAGCCATGTTGATCATAGATTCCAGCGGCTTCTTGCCACGAACAAATACAACCGCTTTTATATCCATCATTTCAGCGGTTCTTATAACCTGAGGGTTCACAAGCCCCGTTAAGAGAAGAGCATTAGATTTTGAAAAAGCCATAACGTCACTCATCAAATCTGCACTGCAGGCCGAAAGTATATCAGTTTCCGGGTTATGTTTTTTTGTGCATATTTCTGCTTTGATTAACTGTGCAATTTCCGGTATCTTCATAATTCACCTCATTGAGTCTTAATCTATATTTGAATCAAAGTATTCATTTAAATCGTTTACGAGCTTATCAGCCTCAATTCCGTGAACCGCACATGCGTCCTCTATGCTTTCTCCAGAAGAAGAAGGACATCCCAGGCAATGCATTCCGTGCTTCATAAAAATCGCAGCCGAACCTCTATCCATCATCAGAACATCCATAATAATATTATCCTTGGTTATCTTCCCCATAAAAAAACCTCCACACCTGCTTTTGGTATAATAGGGCAGGGTATACTTTTAATAGCAGTCCCCCGGTTAAATTATAAAAGCCCTGATAAATCAATTATAACAAATAGCGGGAAATGCGCAACTCAGAGTGGACTTTTTCAGTGGTACCGGACGGTTCTTTAAAATCCTTATATGCCACTTCAAGCCGTCAGACTGTTGACTTGTTGTATTCGATTGTGATACTTTTAATATAATATGTTTGTAACTCAAAATGTCTAAAATCAATGGAGGTAAATATGTCGCTGTTTGCAAAGCTTTTTGGTTTAGAAAAAGCACAAAAGGATACTGCAGCAAATGTTTCAAAAAGTGAAAGTGCTGCTTCTATTCATGTTAAGGAAAAAGCAGAAGACGGTGAGATCGTGGCTGTTATTATGGCTGCGCTGATGAGTATGCTTTCTTATCAGTCAAATGATGGTCTTCATATAAAATCAATACGCCGCGTAGGAAGAAATTCTCCGGTCTGGAATGTGGCAGGTCGTGATGAATATATAGCGTCAAAATTGTAAAAATAGCTTTGAATAAAGCTGCTTTCTTTCAAAGAAGGCAGCTTTTTGTCCAATTGAGGTGATTTTATGAAATACGTTTTGGTTCTGGGAGACGGCATGTCCGACTGGCCAATTAATGATATAGGTGGAAAGACTCCTTTGGAGGCAGCACACAAGCCGAATATGGATAGGCTGATAAAGTCCGGAACAGCAGGATTAGTCCATACCATACCTGAGGGAATGTCGGCGGGCAGTGATATTGCAAATCTGTCTGTCTTTGGATTTGATCCAAAAACTTACTATACGGGACGTTCACCTTTAGAGGCCATAAGTATGGGGCTGAAGCTTGATTCCGACGATACGGCATTGAGATGCAATTTAGTGACCCTTAGCAATGAAGATACTTATGAGGATCGCACCATGGTCGATTACAGTGCCGGAGAGATTACGACCGAAGAATCAACAGTGTTAATGGATTCTGTAGCCAAAGCGCTTAACAGGGGCGGTATATCCTTCTATCCTGGAATAAGCTACCGGCATTGCCTTATCTGGAAGAAAGGTCCGATGGAAATCCGGCTTGTTCCCCCGCACGATATTACAGGCAGGAAAATAGCAGAACATCTGCCTAAAGGTCCTGAATGCGAAATTGCACTGGATCTTATGAAAAAAAGTTCAGAAATCTTAAAGAATCATCCTGTAAATATAAACCGTGCCAAAAGAGGTCTAAACCCTGCAACCTCCATATGGCTTTGGGGACAGGGAAAAAAACCTGATATTCCTTTGTTTATTGAGAAGTATGGTCTATGCGGCTCAGTAGTATCCGCTGTGGATCTGATCAAGGGCATAGGTATTGCTTCGGGAATGAAGTCTGTAAGCGTGGAGGGGGCTACCGGAAATATTAAAACCAATTTTAAAGGTAAAGCCGAAGCTGCGATAAAGGAGCTTCGTGATGGCAGGGACATTGTATATATCCATATTGAGGCTCCCGATGAATGTGGCCATCAAGGTCAGCTTAAAGAAAAAATACGAGCTATTGAGCTTATCGATAAAGAAGTTATTGGCACACTGCTAAAGGAACTTGAAGTTATGGGCAATTACCGTTTGATGGTACTTCCCGACCATCCGACACCCATAGCGATAAAAACACATTGCAGCGATCCGGTTCCTTTCTTCATCTATGACAGTCGCAAGGCCAGTGTGACAAATCCCAAAGCCGTCTATACCGAAGCATTTGCAAAGTCTACAGGTCTTGTGGTAAGAGAGGGACATAAATTAATGGATATTTTTCTGGAGGCTTAAAAAGCCTCCAGGATCAAGCAAATATTAAACAGATTTGCTATGGACAGAAAGTACTCCATCCAGGATTTCAAAAACTTCCTCTTTCTTAGGGGATTTTCCCAGTATACGCAAGGGATTCACAACAAAAAGCTCATTTCTTTTAAATGCAGAAGTTACGAATACAATGCTGCTATTCTTATCAAACCGCCTTATATGCAAAGCTGTTTCAAGTCCCGTAAGCTTTTTCATATAGTAATCCAGGAAGAAAATATCAAAAAATGATTTGTCTTCTTCAAATGTCTCAAGAAGTTCTTCGCCGCTGTCAAATTGATAAATGTTGAATTTGATTTTATTTTCTGTCTCATATTCATGAATCAGCATTTCCAGTATCCCGCGAAGTACAGGCATATCGTCACACAAAGCAATATTCAGCAACTTAAGTCACTCCTTCTTTTATAAATTTTAGCTTTTGGTATACTAATAGAATCTATTATAGTATTCATGAGGTTAATTTTCAAGTCGCCTGATAGCCTTTAGGATAACTATATGGGAGGCTGAAAGACAATGAAACTTGACGTAAAGCTGTTAGGCGCGGCTATTAAAAACGCGAGAATGGAGAAAAAAATAACACAGGAACAGCTTGCAGAAATGGTGGGCATAACATCTATCCATCTTAAGCAACTTGAGTCCGGACGAAGGAAACCCTCGATCGATGTCCTTTACGCCCTCTCGCGTACTCTTAACATTTCTGTTGATTCTATTTTTTTCCCTGAAAGAACTGATGGCCGGGATTTACAGAACAAAATCGAAAGAAGTCTCAGCAATTGTTCATTACATGAGCTTAAGGTGATATATACCACGATTTCAGCCATGACTGAAAAAGATACTCAATAAAAAACGGTTCTTCTTTTGATCAACAGACCACTGAAAAAGTCCGGGTTTTGTCATTCTGAATGGAGCAAAGCGAAATGAAGAATCTTACAACCCGCATAATCAGCTAATAAGATTCTTCGCCTAGAACATACAATGTATATTCTTTGATCAGTAATGACATCTAAGGAACGACTTTTTCAGTGGTCTTGAACCGTCCAGCGCTAATTTCTATTTCCTGCGTTAATCCTGCTCTTTCAGGACTTCCTTTGGTGGAATTTTAATCACTTGCCCCTGAATGATCTTGTCGGGGTCTGAAATATTATTGTACTTGCAGAGCTTGTCCAGCAAGGTTGTATCACCGTAATACTGCCTTGTTATTGCACTCATGCTGTCTCCCTTTTTGACTACGTGAGTTTGGATGTTAGATTGAGGGGTTGGCGTAGGAGTAGGTTCAGGAGTTTCCCCGGGATCCGGTGTTTCATCCGGTTCTTCGGTAGGCAAGTCGGTTTCTCCGGGAGACATCGTTGGTGATGTCGGCGGAGATACGGTAGTAGTCGGAGTGTTGTTATGAGCATTTTCCCTGCCGGTATTCATAAGAGAAGAAATCATTAGAAACAAAATACCGAATAAAACTACTACCGAGACTATGACCATCCCTATTAATACCGTACTTTGATATTTGTTTGCATTTCTCCGGTTGTATTTATATGTTATGGCAGGAGCCTTATTAAGCTTGTCGACCCTTGTTCTGACATTATGTCTGGTTTGGGTGCGCAAAGCTGGTCTTTTCCCAGAGCCTGAGCTTATGGTGAGTTTTTCCACCTGAACCACCAGTACTGTTATATCTCCTACCGTATTACGTTTCATAGCTTCATCGACCAAACGATAAGCAATGTATGAGCTATCGCTTCTCAGAGCTAACAGATCCTCGATTTTTTCCTCCCCAAGCGCTTGATACAGGCCATCGCTCAAAAGTATGAAAGAATCACCTTCATGGATATCATAAATATCGGAAACTATGACACTGCCACGCTCTTCATCACCTGGAAGCTCAATTTCATCATCCTCGCCGGTCTCAATGATCCTGTTTTCTATTTCTCTTTTCGCCTTCGCAGTTTCGGAAGCCAGCGGTCTGAACATACCGTCACGCATCATATAAATACGGCCGTTACCGCTTGTCAAAGCCACAAGCTGCCCGTCTGAAAGGAGCAAGCCTGAAAATCCCATATCCCATGCCGAATCGGTTCTTTGTATTCTGTTCATTTCAAGGAAACTTTCAATAAGGCGTTCGGTTTCATTTACCCGGGATTTTAGCTCTTTAGCCTTTGACTGGATATCCCCGCTGCCCACAGTGATCTTTTCATGAAATTTTCTTAATTCTTTTAATATTGATACATTGATTTCCTGTTCAGGATAGTCGCAGTCCATATTATCTGATACCGAAAACAAGTATTCCAGGCCTCTGTTTTCTAAAGAAGCCTGCACATTATCAATATGATGTTCTGAAGAAAATTTGCCATTCATGTAGAAAGAACTGGTATTGTTCACTCTACCGTAACCAATACGAGAATAGACGCACGCGTTTACTTTGATAACGCTACTCATTGGATACCCCTCTTTTCGACATGATCGATACCCGAAAAACCGCTTCGCAGCTTAAAAACACGGATTATCAGTTCTTTCATAAATAATATCATACTAAAGTCCATGTTTCAACAATTTCACAAAATAACTTAGTTTTATCAGCAAATTATCAGCAAATTCTGATATGATTTTTTTAATGCTCTCCCTGCGTTATAATAGCTTGATTTCCTGCTGATATAATACGCGCTTTATACTTTCTTTCAATCATAGCAGCCAGTTTTATGATGATCGCCATGCAGGCTGTCCATTCTTTTTGCTCATGTTGCCATCTTTTGATGTATCAAGTATAATAAACTCAATATATACCAATTAAGTCCATGTAAGGGCTGGAAAATAGAGGTTTTGGACTATGGGTAAGGTTAGTAAACTCTATGATGTCAGGAATATCACCGATCTTCGTGATATGGTCCGGCAAAGCGCTGAAATATACGGTGACTTAGATGCTTTTCTGGTAAAAAGCAGCAATGGTTCAATCAGAAGTATTAATTTCAGACTGTTCAGCAATGAGATCAACTATCTGGGCACAGCCTTGTGTGACCTTGGGCTTAAAGGTAGCATGATTGGTATTATGAGCGAAAACCGGTATGAATGGTGTGTTTCCTACCTGGCGACTGTTAACGGAACCGGTGTGGTTGTTCCCCTTGATAAGGAATTACCCGAACATGAGATCTCTTCACTCCTTGAAAGGAGCGACGCAAGCGCGGTTTTCTGCTCTGAGGCATATCTCGACGTATTGCTCAGAGCCAAAGCAACTCTCCCTAAACTTAAAAAGATAATCTGCTTTGACCTTAAAAAAAGTGAAAATGATGAAATACTATCATTTGATGAATTAATAAGCAAAGGAAATGAGCTCTTAAACAATGGTGATAATACATTTATTGATGCGAATATTGATAATGAAGCAATGAATATGCTTATTTTCACCTCGGGAACAACCGAGCAAAGCAAGGGAGTAATGCTGAGCCACAGGAATATCGCATCGGATATAATGGCAGTCTCCAAGCTGCTTTACGCTGACAACAGTGATCTGATAATGTCAATATTGCCTTTGCACCATACTTATGAATGCACCGCCGGTTTTCTGACCATGGTTTATCTGGGAGTAACCATCTGTTTCTGCGAAGGCTTAAGACATATTACGAATAATCTTCAGGAATACAAACCGACTATCATAATGAGTGTTCCGCTGATCCTGGAAAATGTGTACACAAAGATAATAAAGAAAGCCCGAAAAGAAAAACGCCTTGCAGCGCTAAAGTTTGGACTTTTTATATCGCGCACCCTTATGAAGCTTAACATTGATGTCAGAAGACAACTTTTTAAGGAGGTTATGGATAATCTGGGCGGAAATCTTCGCTTGATCATATCGGGGGCGGCAGCTCTCAACCCCAAGGTTACCAAAGCCCTTAGGGCAATGGGCCTGAATATAATGCAAGGCTACGGTTTAACCGAGTGTTCCCCTATAGTTTCGGTAAACCGCCTCGATTATTACAGGGATGCATCTGCCGGTCAGCCGCTTCCTGGAATAGAGATCGCCATTGATGATCCTGGCCCTGACGGAATAGGTGAGATAAAAATCAATGGTCCTATTACAATGCTGGGCTATTATAAGAACCCGGAGGCAACCAATGCAGTCATGCGTGATGGTTGGTTGTATACAGGGGATAACGGATACATTGACAAGAATAATTTTCTCTATATCTCAGGGCGCAAGAAAAATGTAATAGTCACAAAAAACGGAAAGAATATTTTCCCGGAGGATGTTGAGCTCTATCTGAACAAAAGCGAATATATAAAAGAATCAATAGTTTATGGTGTAGATGCCGAAAATGAATCCGATACGATCGTTTGCGCCAAAATTGTTCCAAACATGGAGGTCATAGTTGAAAAATTCGGTCAGGTACCAGTACCCGATGAGCTATACAAGCTTATTAAGCAAGAAGTGCAAAAAGCCAACAAGAAATTATCATCGTATAAAAAGATAAAACACTTTGAAATACGTGAAGGTGAATTTGAGAAAACTACAACAAAAAAGATCAAGCGGCAGGTGGAACTGATATCTTTGAAAACCTTGGGAGACATGATCAAAGTTTTTTCAAAGAACGGGAAGCATTAAAAGGAGCTATATGATTAAAAGTACATTTCACTCTCACAGTCGTTTTGACGACGGGTGCGACGAGCTGGAGGCATATTTGATCTCGGCTATAGCCAAAGGATTTAAAGTATTCGGGTTCTCAGCCCATGCGCCTGTGATTTTCGAATCCGACTGGAATATGAAGCTGGGATTCTTTGATGAATATATTCAAACAACCGAGCTTCTAAAGGAAAAATACAGTGGGATAATTGAGATATATACAGGTCTGGAAACAGATTATTACCCTGGCTGTATCGATTGGCGCGTAAAAAACGGAGTCGATTATACCATAGGTGCCATCCATTTTATTAAGAATGATGCAACCGGTGTATATATGCCTCTTGACGGGAACCGAGAAGAATTTGAAGAAACGCTGAAGAATGGGTTTGATAATGATATCTGTTCCCTTGTAAAGGCTTATTACGGTCAAATAAGGGAAATGCTAATGAAAATGCCGCCCAATATAATTGCACATTTAGACGTAATAAAGAAGAATAACATAAATGGCCGTTATTTCGACGAGGAAGATGACTATTATCGCGAAGAAGTGCTGAAAACCCTTGAAATAATATCACTGTCCAATACTATTGTCGAGGTCAATACAGGTGGTATAGCCAGGGGTTATATGCTTGAACCCTACCCCAGCAAGTGGATTCTGGAAGCCTGTCTGGATATGGACATTCCTGTAATGGTTAATTCAGACAGTCATCATCCCGATAATATAGATTTTTATTACGAAGAAATCCATAAGCTTTTAAAAAAAATCGGGTATAAATATCAACGCATCCTTAGCGGAAACAAGTGGCGCAATGTCAAATTGTAGCTGCTTTTGAAAGGACCTGACCAAGTATGAAGGTGATACATCTTATAGGCGGCGGAGATGAGGGTGGTGCGAAAAGCCACGTTCTTCAGCTTATAAAGGAATTGGGAAAGCATATTGAAGTTACTTTGGTAAGTTACAGGAAAGGCAAATTTCATGATGATGCCGCTGCCATGGGAATTGACGCACGCATCGTGAAAACAGGCAATGTTTTTCTGGACTTGCGGAAAACCCTTAAGCTGGTTAAATCGGGTCAATATGATGTTATCCATGCCCACGGCGCTAAAGCTAATATGATGGCTTCAATTATAAAGCGTATCACAGGAATCCCTGTGGTAACAACAGTTCACAGCGATTATCATCTGGACTATTTGCATAGCATTTTAAAACGGTTTTCCTTTGGAGTCATCAACATGATAGCTTTAAGGCGCATTGAATATCATATAAGCGTGTCCAGCAATCTTAAAGAGCTTCTTAAGGAAAGAGGATTTAATCCTCAGCATCTATATACGGTCAACAATGGAATCCCTTTTGACACTAAAATACCTGTCTGTACCAGAAAGGAATTCTTCGCGCGTTTCAATATATCATTTCCTGAAAATTGTGTATTGATCGGTATCATGGCACGCCTGCATCCGGTTAAGGATCACGAAACTTTTCTCAGGGCAGCAGCAGAGGTTATAAAGAAGAATCCTGATACCCGTTTCCTTATTGCAGGACCAGGTGATGATCTGATGCCCCATTTAAAGCAATTTGCCGATAAACTGGGAATAGCTCCTTTTGTACACTTCACAGGCATGGTTGACAGACCTTATGATTTTTTCCAGGTCATCGATATCAATGTGCTTACCTCGATCAGTGAGGGTTTTCCCTATGTGGTCCTGGAGGGTGCCCGCTTTTCAAAGGTTATTGTCAGCACCCGGGTGGGAGGATTGGGTGACCTTATCGAATCAGGTGTTAATGGATATCTTGTTGAACCAAAGGATTGGAAGACTCTCGGCAAACATCTTACCGAGCTTTCGCTTGACAGGGAAAAACGTGAAAAAATGGGCTCTGCCCTGAAGGAAAAAGCAGAGGCTGAATTCTCATTGCGCAAAATGTGTGAAACACAGTTAAAAATATATGAAACTATTTTAAAGATAGAGTCGAAGAACAAAGATGACAGTAAAAAATATGATATTGCCATACTTGGATATTACGGATATAAGAATAGCGGCGATGAGGCTATACTGCGTTCGATCATTGATTCACTGCGGAATATTGACTCTGAACTTTCATTTATAGTATTTTCCAGAAAACCCCGGGAAACTAAGAAGATGTATCTGGTTGACTCAGTTAATCGCTTTAATCTGATCAAGGTATTCCGCAGATTAAAGGTTTCAAGGCTTTTCCTTGCCGGCGGCGGAAGCCTTATACAGGACAATACAAGCACCCGATCGATCTGGTATTATCTTACTGTTCTAAATATGGCAAAAAAGCTGAGTACAAAAACAATGTTGTTTGCCAACGGTATCGGTCCGATAAAACGTACGTTTAACAGGCACTTTGCCGGAAAGACCCTGAACGATCTTCAGGCAATAAGCTTGCGTGACTCAGAGTCATTTAATGAAATAAAAGCTATGGGCATAAAGAATCCTAATATATATGTGACCTCAGACCCTGCTATTCTATTAGAACCGGCATGCAAAGATGATGTGGACAAGCTGATGAAATCTGAAGGAATACCTTCGAATAAACCATTGATCGGATTTTCGATCCGAAAATGGGCTGATTCCAGCTATTTGAAACAGATCGCCGAGGTTGCCGATCACTGCGTTGAAAACTTCGATGCTCATCCCGTTTTTATTCCCATGCAATATCCCGGTGATTATGAGATATCCCAGGCTATCAGAAATCGCATGGAACACCCCTCTTCTATTGTTACAAAAATATACACCCCTGGGTTATTGCTTGGATTGACAGGACGGTTTGAGCTGATGGTAGGCATGCGCCTGCATTCTGTCATTTATGCCGCAAACCAGTGTATACCTTTATTAGGTCTTGTATACGAGCCAAAGGTAGGAGCATTCTTAAAGGAGATTGGCCAGCCCTCAGCCGGGACCACTGACAAGCTTGACAGCGGCAGCATCTGCAAACAGCTTGATTTAATATGGCGAAACCGCGACAAAATAAGAGATGAGCTTTGTCAGTCAAAGAAACGTCTAAAAATCATGGCCGAGGCTAATGTGATGATTGCTTACCGGCTTCTCAAAGATTGAGTTAACAGGGTTTGAATCGTTGTGTCGTAATGCTTTAAGTAGTTTGAAAATATCTTGTTTATAAAAAGGAGTGCATGAAAATGAACATTATTACCGTAAAAAGCTATCATGAGCTAAGTAAAATTTCCGCGAACATCATAGCAGCCCAAATCAACAAAAAGCCGACCAGTGTGCTGGGGCTGGCGACAGGTTCCACACCCGTCGGAACATATAAAAACCTTGTGGAAATGTACAGAAACGGGCTGGTCGATTTTTCAAAAGTTATTACTTTCAATCTGGATGAATACTGCGGATTAAGCCGGGAGAACCCGCAAAGCTATTATTATTTTATGATGGAAAATCTATTTAGCCACGTGAACATACCGCAGGAAAATATTAACATTCCGAACGGCAGGGCTATGGATATAGAATCCGAATGCAGGGAATATGAAAATAAGATCAGGCAGGTAAACGGTATTGACTTACAGCTTTTAGGTATAGGACATAACGGTCATATAGGTTTTAATGAACCTGACGATGTTTTTCATAATAACACCCGACTGGTAAAATTGACGCAAACTACGATAGAAGCCAACAAACGCTTTTTCAACAGTGCCGAAGATGTTCCGAAAACTGCTATAAGCATGGGAATAAAAACGATCATGTCGGCAAGAGAAATTTTAGTTATAGCTGGCCCTGATAAGGAAGAAATCATGGGCAAGCTGTTAGAACAATCTTGTTCTCCACGAATCCCTGCCTCAATACTGCACTATCATCCCAACTGCACGGTTATCTGGGCCAAGGGAAATTAGAATTAATATGTTATTGTGGGGTCATGCTTGACCCCACAGCATTTAACCTAACGTACTTCGATCGATTCCTCCCTCAGGATAACAATAAAGCAATATCAATCCTCTAACCTCTACCTTTTACCTCTTACTTCTTACCTCTAACCTCTTACTTCTATTTTCCGCCGGAGGCCGAAATAGAAGACCAGAGCAGCAATTGTCCAGAAATAAACTACCATATAGGGAACTTCGAATATATTCTCCATAAGATTGTGGAACAATACGCCGCATAGACCGGCAAATCCGCCGGCAGCCACCAGGCGTGTATCGTAGTTTTCACTTTGCTTTATTGCGCGGATGGACCAAAAAACCAGAAATAAAACTAACAGAGCAAATGCTGCTATGCCCCAGATCCCCATTTCCACTGCTGTTTTTAACCAGTAATTATCCATGTAAAATGTGTCGGGGACAAGGTTTTTGTTATTCATTGCCACCGCTCCGCCAAAATGCCCCAGGCCAACTCCCGTCCATTTATGTCTCATGAATAAGTCCCAGCCGGTTTGATAACGGAGCAACCGGCCTCCCGTCATGCTGCTTATCATATATTGAGGTGACATCATATATGTTATCCTGCTCATGACCGACGGTACCAGCAGCATTGCTCCTCCCCCTGCACCCAAGAGAAAGAGCCAGCGTGGATTAATGGCAAGGCAGAATACTCCCATGGCAATTGCTGCTCCGAACCATGCTCCTCTGGAAAGAGTAAGAACAAGGCTGAGGCCCATCGCCCCTAAAAGCACAAAGAAAACCAGCCTGTCTGTAAATCCTCTTTTTCTTTGGAGAACGAGAGCCAGGCACAGGGGTATCATCAGGATAAATATGCTGCCCAAAACATTAGGGCTTTCAACTATTGAAAATACTCGTGTACCCGTATTTCCTTCTGCAATATCCATCCAGTTTGAAGGAGTCGGAACCTTCAGAACATATTGGATAAGACCATGGATACCCATTATTCCTCCGGCATAAACCAAAAGCCTGGTCACCAGGTATGCTTTCTTATCATCAGTCAAATAGCTGTTCAATATGAAAAACCAGAAAAGATACTGGATAACGACTCTTAATCCTTCAAATCCCAGTTGGGGGTAATTTGAATTCATTAAACAGATATAAATGGACACAGCCATCAGAAGAAGCATGGGAGCTCCCGCAGGAGTGCTGACAAGAGGTCTGTCCCTCTTTACAAAGAACCAATATAAAAAAACATATGCTGCAGATATAAGAAGATATGCTTCATCCCAGAGTCCAAAAAGTGGGAACCAGCCAAATAGCTCTCTTCCCAACTCATCAATAAAGGGGTATAACGCAACCATGGGGATCAAGAATAAATTAACCAAGAAAAAGGCTCTCGAACCCGACAACAGAGAATAGGCACGGCTTTCCTTCAACAGAAGAAACATTCTTTCCCTGAAGACCGAGCTTTTTTTGTTGATTCTCTCAAATATGCGATAAAACAACGAATTTTCAGGTTTATATGGACGAGAGGCAATGTATCGCAAGCAATAGGCTATCTTGCTGTTTACAAGGACCGTACCCGTTTTCCCCACCAATCTGCCAAAAAAGCTTTGGCTGATAATTTCCAGCATAGCTATTGTGAATCGATATAAAAAACTATTTTTGAACCAACACTCCAGCATAATCCTTACCTCGGATCCAACCAGGGCTTTGCCCGCCTTTATACGTTTTATAAACAAAAGATCGAATTTCACAGGTTATTTTTCTCTTATATCAAGCACTACGCTATCCTGTCCCATAGCATAGATAGTTTTAACCGTAAGCTTGCCGCCCACTGCTACGGCATAACGGCCGATCCGTATATCCGGAAGATCCTGCTTATCCTCAACTTCAAGATCTATATATACATCCTTCAGGTCAGGGCTTACGGCTTCGATTAATTTTCCGTCGTCGGTCTGTACCGTTATGACTGCCGGTTCTTCCCGTATATCAATAATTTTAGCGTTAACAAATTGATCATTGTCATAATAGATTCTGGGATCTTTTTTTAGAGCTTCCGAATAAGTTTCAGGCATGGCACTGGACTTAACAGTTACAATATAAGTCTTGGTAGGAATCTTCCCCGCTGCTTCCGCTTTGTCTTTTACAACCTTGTAACCGACTCCTCCTGCCACGATGATCAAAGCAAGCAGAACAATCAAATCAAAGATATTGATTTTCCCAAAGATGCGCCCTTTCTCATCAATAAATTTCATAAGTCAGTCCTCCCTATTGGATTTATATTGATCCGCTATGTCTAAGAGATCTGCCAGGCTTTTTGTCAAGGCTTTTCTGTCGTAACGGGCAATTTCATTATCATCAGGATCAATTATACACTCGTTGTTTTCCCAGCTATTATACATATCGGCAAATCCCTTTCCAATAGCATCAACATCGGACCAATCACATACGATACCTGTCTTTGTTGTTCTTATAAGCTCTGCTGCTGCGCCATTTTCAGGAATGACCGACAGAATAGGGTTGCCTGTTTGAATATATTCAAATATTTTGCCTGTATAGAAAGCCTCAGAGCCCGGCCCCCCGCCTTCTATCAATAATAATGCATCTGATTCGATCATGTTTTTTATGCATTGCTCATGATCCATATAGCTTATGGTTTCAACAGCCCCCTCAAGCCCGTTTGATCTTATAAGCCTTTGCAGTACGTCATGCTTGAAGCTTCCAATAAAGCGGATACGTATTTTCTCTTTATTTATTTTTCCCGTTTGTACCAAATTACCCACGGCTTTTAAAAACAAATCCGGTTTTCTCCGGCCATAAAAGGCACCAGTATAGGTTATGGTAAATCGAGGGTTTATAACTTTCTTCCGCTCCAGATGCTCAAAATCCTCTGTATCAAACCCATTTGGGATAACATGCATCTTTTTTTCCAAATCGATCCCTGGATTAAGACGGACAAAATTATTCTTCATTATAGGTGTATTGGTCACAAGGATATCAGCTTTCTCTAATACTTCCTTTTCCAATTCTTTTTCTTTTTTCATTCGGGAGATCCTATGGGGTCTATCGATCAAATACGGATTATTTGTCCATTCATCCCTGAAATCGGCCAGCCAGAAAAGATCAGGATAGTGTTTTTTTATCTCAAGACCCATCAGGTGATCGCTGTATGGGTAGGAAGTGGTATAGACAGCTTTTATATCACCCTTTTTTATGCGCTCAAGACAAGCTCCGACAGCATTTTTCATCCACAAAACCTCACCGTCGGGGATCAGGATCTTCCAGGCTATAAATTTACCTGCCTTGCTCAAGATCCACGGCCATACCGTAAGGTCATAAGCACGTGTCCTTATGATCTCTATATCCGGTGGCAACTCTTTTAACAGAGATTCATCCCTCAAGGCCATCTTTTTATCGTCTCTGGTCAGAACAACCGGTTCCCACCCAAAAAGGGGAAGATACTTCGCAAACTTGGCGCTGCGCTGTACGCCTGAGCCCCCTACTGGCGGAAACTGGTAGGCCACCATAAGAACCTTATTCATATACTGACCTCCCCCAGCCCAGGAGGTTATATTCCAGTCCGGCTGACTCTACTTTTTCCTTGTCCCAGAAATTGCGCGTATCTAATACCCTGGGAGCTTTCATCGCTCTTTTTATTTTTGCGAAGTCAATATCACCGAATTCTTCATGATTAACTGCAAGTACCATAAGATGAGAATCAGAGACAGCCTCGTATATATCCTTTTCCTTTGAGTCACCAAGGTTCGCATGCTTGTCCACAACTACAGTTTCGAAGCTGCCCTGGTCGTCCAATAAACCAAGCAGCTCAATGATCGGGCTTTCACGCATATCATCAACATTCGGTTTATATGTCACTCCTAATATACAGATTTTCTTCTTTCCTTTTATATCATTGGTCAATTCTTTGATCCTATTGAACACATAATGGGGCATACCGTCATTGGTAACACGTGCCAGACTGATGATCTTCGCTATCTTTGGCTGTTTTTCAACTATAAACCACGGATCAACAGCTATGCAGTGGCCACCGACACCGGGTCCCGGCATATGCAGGTTGACCCGGGGATGCTTATTGGCAAATTTTATTACGTCCCATGCGTTTACTCCCATTTTCTCACACAGTATAGCCAATTCATTAGCCAAGGCTATATTGACATCCCTATATGTGTTTTCCATCAGTTTGCACATCTCGGCAGTAGTGGCTTCGGTCGTATAGATTTCACCTTTTACAAAGCATTTATACAGCTCTTTTACAGCTTGAGCGGATTTTTCGTTTACACCGCCGACAATCCGGTTATTTTCCTTCAGTTCAGTTAAAATGCGTCCGGGAAGCACTCTTTCGGGGCAATAGGCCAAATGGACATCTTCTCCGGGAACAAATCCTGCCTTTGCTAAAATATCCCCAACAAAATCTCTGGTTGTCCCGGGCGGTGAAGTTGACTCTAAAATAACCATATTGCCTTTTTTCAGATATGGAAGGATCTTACGGGTCCCGCTTTCCACATAGGTAAGATCGGCTGTTTTATCCGGCATTATGGGAGTTGGAACACAGATAATAAAAACGTCTGAATTCTCAGGTTCGGTCGATGCCCGTAAACTTCCTTGTTTTACTGCCTTACTGACGGCCTCTTCTAAATGTGGCTCTTCAATAATAATCTTTCCCTGACATAGCGCATCAACTACCTTTTTATTAACATCTATCCCTAAAACATTGTGTCCGTGGGTTGCAAACATAGCTGCTGTGGGTAATCCTATATAACCGAGTCCAATAATGCATATGTCCATATTTTTTTACACTCCAAACAAATAATTACCAGCGTTTTGATTGTATCACACAGCGCATTTTAAGGTCAATAAATCACAATTGCAGGTAATAAAATAAAACTGGAATAAATCAAAGCAAAGTATATAGATTAATTTCTATTTGCAATTACCAGCCAGTTTAGTATAATCTTTAAGCAAAGATCGATGCATTAAAGGCTAAATGCACGGGAGGAAAAAATGCCTGAAAAAACAGATATACATGGTGTCATGATTGATAATGTCAATATGGATGAGGCTCTGGAAATCGTTTTGACCATGCTGAAAGGAAAAACAGCCAATAAGATTTTTACCCCGAATGCGGAAATTATCATGCAGGCAAACCGGGATCCTGAGCTTTTGAATATTCTGAACAGCGCAGAGCTTGTGATTCCTGACGGGGCTGGTGTGATCTTAGCTTCCCGTATACTCAAATGCAGATTAAAAGAAAAAGTGTCCGGCATTGATTTGGTTAAGAAAATACTAACAAATACAAAAAAAAGGCCTGTGAGTTTCTTTATCCTCGGCGGTAAGCCTGGCGTAGCTGAAAAAGCATCCATAAATATTCTTTCCGATTATCCGAAAGCCAAAATTATGGGGTTCAGAAACGGTTATTTTGAAGAAAGTGAAACCCCGGAAATAATAAAGCAAATAAATGATTCAAAGGCAGAGGTCCTGCTTGTAGGACTTGGCGCCCCCAAACAGGAAAAATGGATACACAAATACGCAGGACAATTGAACAGCAAGGTCATCATGGGTATAGGAGGCGCTATAGACGTATTTGCAGGTAATGCAGCTCTGGCCCCGGAGTTTATGAGGAAGGCAGGCCTTGAATGGCTGTTCAGGCTGATCAAGGAGCCCGGAAGATATAAGCGAATGCTGGATTTGCCGCGTTTTATGATTTTAACATTTAAAAAGAGATTAAAACAGTAAACCAAAGGGACGTTTCGAAACAGCTAAAAAATTCCGGGTTTTGTCATTCTGAATGGAGCGAAGCGGAATGAAGAATCTTAAAACCCGCATAATCAGCTAATAAGATTCTTCGCTACGCTCAGAATGACATCTAAGGAAC
>JAAYNO010000119.1 GCA_012520855.1 Clostridiaceae bacterium
CAGACTGTCTTGAGAAAATGACGGGCAGAAGACCGATCATGTTTATAACCAACGGTTTCGAGACATATATTTGGGACGATGTTACTTCCCCGCAGCGAAAGGTAAGCGGCATCTTTTCAAAAGCTGATCTGGAGAAGCTTATAAACCGCCGTAATGAGAGAAAACCGCTTGATGAGATCCCCATTGATGATAAAATAACAGACCGCCATTACCAAAAAGAAGCTATCAGGGCTGTTTGCGACAGTATTGAAGAGGGGTACAGAAAATTCCTTATAGTAATGGCCACAGGAACCGGCAAAACCAGAACAGCCGCCAGTTTAACAGATGTTCTGTCCCGCGGAGGTCATGTTACAAATGTTCTTTTCCTGGCAGACAGAACCGCACTGGTAAGCCAGGCTAAGGATGCCTTCAAAAACCATCTTCCTGACATGTCTCTCTGCAATCTTCTCAGCAACAGGGAGGATAAAAATGCACGCATCGTTTTCTCCACTTATCCTACCATGCTTAATTCCATTGATTCTGCAAGAAATGAAGCGGGGCAAAGATTATTTTCCCCTGCCCATTTTGATCTGATTATCATAGACGAGGCTCACAGAAGCATATTTAAAAAATACCGTGCAATATTTGAATACTTCGATGCTTTTCTTGTGGGTCTGACAGCCACACCCAGGAATGAAGTGGACCGCAATACCTATGACTTCTTTGAGTTGGAAAGAGGTGCCCCTACTTATGCATATGAATATGAAACGGCTGTAAATGTCGATCATGTTCTGGTTCCCTACCACAATATTGAGGTTAAGATGAAATTTCTTGAAGAGGGAATTACATATGATGAACTTTCTGAAGCAGACAAGGAACGTTATGAAGAGGATTTCACCGATGAAGACGGAGAAATGCCTGATTTCATTCCTCTACCGGAAATCAATGACATTATATTCAACCAGTCAACCGTGGACATGGTTCTCGAAGATCTCATGACCAGAGGATTAAAAGTGGCCGGTGGAGACAGGCTTGGGAAAACCATTATTTTCGCTCAGAATAAAAGACATGCCCAGTTTATCGTTGACAGGTTTAATGCTCTGTATCCACAGTATAAAGGAAGCTTTGCAAAGCGTGTTGTATGTGATGACAATTACGCTGAGACTATCATTTTAGACTTCAAGGTTCCTGAAAAGGATCCTCATATAGCTGTTTCGGTAGATATGATGGATACTGGAATTGATGTTCCTGAGGTAGTCAATCTGGTATTTTTCAAGCGCGTCCGTTCAAAAATAAAGTTTTGGCAGATGATCGGCCGCGGCACAAGATTATGCAGGGATTTGTTCGGACCTGGACAGGACAAGCAGTATTTTTTGATTTTTGATTATCTCAGCAACTTTGACTTTTTCAGAACCAACAAGGATGGCATAGAAGGAAGCGAATCACAAAGTATTTCAGAAGCGATATTTGCTAAAAGAGTGCGATTAATTCATCATCTCCAGCATTCAGCATTTATGAGTGAGGATTATCAAAAACTGCGTAGCTCTCTTGTGGAAACGGTACTGGCACAGATAAATGCTTTGAATACGGAACTGATATCTGTAAAATTGCAGTTGCAGCATGTGGAGAAGTATAAAAATAAAGAGGCCTTTGTTAGCCTTTCTGATATTGATAAGCATAACCTGATTAATTATTTGGCACCCCTTGTTTACATGGATGATACCGATGAATATGCCAAACGGTTTGATAATTTCATGTATGGGATTATGCTTTCGCTTATAGAAGGAAAATCGCTTAGAAGGGGCAGGGATAAACTATCATCGGTTTGCATAAGCCTTTTGAAAAGATCAACTATTCCTCAGATCAGTAATAAGATTGAATTTATCAATATGATAAATACTGATAAATTCTGGGCTAACCCTGATATATTGAATCTTGAAAAGGTACGTATTAAGCTTCGTGATCTGATTAAATTCATTACGGATGAAGGTGATGGCAGACGAGTTATTTATACCAATCTTAAAGATGAAGTAACCTCTGTCCAGGAAGGGAATGATATTGCTCCCGGATTTACATTTGAAGATTACAAACTCAAGGTAAACCGGTATATTGAAGAAAATAAAAACCATATAGCTATCCATAAGCTGAGAAACAATATACCGCTTACACAGGCTGATTATAAAGATTTGGAGCGGATTCTGACCGGTGAACTGGGAACACCTGAAGATTACCAGAGAGAATTTAAAGA
>JAAYNO010000120.1 GCA_012520855.1 Clostridiaceae bacterium
GGAAGCAGGAGATGCAATGCCTGCAGATATGAGGCTTATAGATTCCTCCAGCTTAAAAATCGAGGAAGCTTCATTAACGGGTGAATCGGTTCCGGTCGAGAAGTCTCATCAAATTATTACCCCTTCAAACGACGAGGATGTACCATTGGGCGATCGTCACAATATGGCGTATATGGGAACCAATGCTGTCTATGGCCGCGGTGAAGGCGTTGTTGTGGGAACAGGCATGGCTACTGAGATGGGGAAAATAGCAGGAATCATATCAAAAACAGGTGAGGAAAAAACGCCGCTTCAGAAAAAGCTAGCAGCACTGAGCAAGGTGCTGAGTATCGGAGTTTTAGCAATATGTATATTTATATTCATATTCAGTGTATTAAGAAGCGGTGGTTTTACCGGCGGTCATGTTCTGGAAACATTCATGCTGGCAATAAGTCTTGCGGTCGCTGCTGTTCCCGAAGGCCTTGTTGCTGTTGTAACAGTGGTTTTATCTATCGGCGTTACAAAAATGTCGAAAAGAAATGCAATAATTAGAAAGCTTACAGCAGTTGAAACCCTAGGGTGTACCCAGGTGATTTGTTCAGACAAAACAGGTACCCTTACACAGAATAAGATGACTGTTGTGGACAGCTTTGGCTGCGAAAACCAGCTTTTCTTATCGATGGTACTTTGCAATGATGCTGCGCTTTCAGAAGAGGATGGCAGTATAGTCGGAGAACCTACTGAAAGCGCACTCGTAAGGTTTGCCATGGACGCAGGGAAAAACAAGAACGATATTGAGAAGAGACTGCCTCGCGTAGCAGAAGCACCTTTTGACTCCATGAGAAAGATGATGTCAACCATTCATAAGACAGAAAGCAGATTCATTCAGTATACAAAGGGTGCGCCTGACGAGCTGTTAAAAAAATGCACCCATATGCTTACCCCACATGGAGAGGTTACCCTGAATGATGAGCTTCGGCAGCAGGTATTGAATAAAAACAAGGAAATGGCCGGAAAAGCCTTAAGGGTACTTGGCTCGGCAATGAGGTACTGGGACTCATTACCTCAGGATACATCACCCGAAAACCTTGAAAAAGACATGATTTTTATTGGACTTGCCGGTATGATCGACCCTGTGCGCCCGGAAGCCAAAGCTGCAATTGAGGAATGCCGCTCGGCAGGAATCCGTCCCATTATGATAACAGGCGACCACAGGGATACGGCTATAGCTATTGCCAGAGAACTGGGTATAATATCTGATGAAAGCCAGGCTATAACAGGCTCTGAGATTTCAAAAATGTCAGACGAAGAGTTTGAAGCAAAAATTGACGAGTACTCTGTTTATGCCCGTGTTCAGCCTGAGCATAAGGTCAGGATAGTGAATGCCTGGAAGAAAAGAGGCAAAATAACCGCTATGACCGGCGATGGAGTAAATGACGCTCCGGCACTTAAAACCGCCGATATCGGGGTAGGAATGGGCATAACCGGAACAGACGTAAGCAAAAGTGTTTCCGATATGGTTCTTGCAGACGACAATTTTGCTTCGATAGTATATGCCGTAGAGGAAGGGCGCAGGATTTACGACAATGTAAGAAAATGTATCCAGTTTTTATTATCCTCAAATCTAAGTGAGGTCGTGGCACTGTTTGCGGCAACATTGATGAGCCTGAAGCTGTTTTCACCCATCCACATTCTTTGGATAAATTTAATCACCGATACCTTTCCTGCAATTGCACTTGGTTTGGAAAAGGCTGAAAAAGATATTATGGAAAAGTCTCCCCGTGACCCCAAAGAAGGCATATTTGCGAATAATTTGGGGGTCAGAATAATATACCAGGGATTTATTATAGCCGTTCTCACTATGGTATCTTTCCTGATAGGATATTTCCATACTTCCTTATCAGAGGGAACGAGGCAATTGACCGCTATGACTATGGCGTTTTTAACCTTGTCTTTATGTGAGATTTTTCATTCCATCAATTTAAGATCAAGCACTCATTCTATTTTTACTATTAAAGGTCAGAATATATTTTTACTGCTGGCCATGCTGACATCCTTCGTGCTGACATTGACCGTGATCTATATTCCGGGGTTGAATAACATATTTGAGCTCACTGCGCTGTCAGCAACGGACTTATTGATTGCGCTGGGGCTATCCATATTGATCATACCTATAGTAGAAATAGAAAAGTTTATTAGTGGTAAGTTGGCCAGGAAGTCGACCCCATTGTCATCCTAAGCAAAGAAAATGCATTGTATTTTCTCATTACGAAGGATCTATAAGATTCTTCGGTCGCTGCGCTCCCTCAGAATGACAAAGTGAACAAACGCTTAATGTCATCCTGAGCAAAGAATATGGTTTGCATGAAGATGACCAGGCGATATAATATTGGTCACCGCAACCGATTGTTATTTGTTGTCACGTGTTTTAGGTATTATAATATATTAGGAGGAAGATATGATTAAACCGGTTCTTGTAATAATGGCTGCCGGGATGGGCAGCAGGTACGGAGGCTTGAAGCAGATTGATCCTATTGACGATCATGGACATCTTATAATAGATTTTTCTATTTATGATGCAATAAAAGCTGGTTTTGAAAAGATATTCTTTATAATAAAAAAAGAAAATGAAGCCGATTTCAGAGAGAAAATAGGAAACAGAATAAAAAATCACATAAATGTCGAATATGTTTTTCAAAGCCTCGAAGATTTGCCTGAAGGATACAGCGTGCCCGAAGGAAGAGTTAAGCCATGGGGCACAGGTCATGCAGTTCTGCGCTGTGCTGGAAAGATAAATGGTCCTTTGGCGGTCATAAACTCGGACGATTATTATGGGAGAAACGCCTTTTCAATGATCTATGACTATCTGAAAAATGAAAAGGACAAAGAAAAATATAGCTATGCCATGGTTGGCTATATAATTGAGAACACATTGACGGATAACGGCTATGTAGCAAGAGGTGTATGCAGCGTAAACGATGACGGCTACCTGACAGAGATTACTGAACGTACAAGAATCGAGAAAAAAGGTGAGGGTGCCGCATACACTCTGGACGACGGCCGGACATGGATCCCTGTTCCCAGGGGAAGTATTGTCTCAATGAACATGTGGGGTTTTACAAACAGAATTCTGGGAGAACTCAATAGTAGATTTAAAACATTTTTGGATGAGAATTTGAAAACTAATCCGCTTAAAGCCGAGTTTTTTTTGCCTGATGTCGTAGGTGATATACTTAAGGAAGATAAGGCGACGGTTCGGGTATTAAAATCCCATGATAAATGGTATGGCGTGACATACAAAGAAGATAAGGAAAGAGTTGTTAAGGCTATTGCGAAGCTGAAGAAGGAAGGATTTTATCCCGAAATATTGTGGAATAAATGATGATACAATATACTTATACAGCCCTATTTCGATTGAGCAAAAGCATCTATATGGCAGTTTGTTAATGCACTATATCCGGGTGACTGGTTTACAGAAGAATGTTTGTCCTAAGTAAAAAAGTTTGGCTTTCGCCAAACTTTTTTACTTAGTCTTGTCAAAGTAGGGGCGTGCAGCGCGCGCCAGCTTTTCAGGCAACACAATGGTCGCTCCTACAATATTTGCTTATGCTTTGCGGTGTAATCGGCCAGAACCTTCCTAAACAACTCTACAGTTTCGAGAGCATCATCAAGCTCACTTTTAAGCCTTGTGTTTTCGGCTTCCAGTGCAAGAACACGGATGGATTCTATGTCATCCCGTACTTTTGCATCCCGTGAGATATTCCTATCGGACAGTTCCGAATCCTTGGGTACTGAATCTTTAGGTTTTTGAATTCCTCCCTTTACAGTGAAGCGTTCATTGCTCAGTTCATTGAATTTACCACGTTTAACATAAGTGGTATGTAATAATTCATGGGCTTTATGACTGTTGGGGGCTCCCAGAAATTCATCATAAAGCTTTGATACAAAGGGATTCTCATGGGATTTACGCAAAACCTTGCTTTCATCCTCACTGTAAATTCCTCTGAGCCTTTTCAGCCGCACCTCCGGATCTTTTGATCTGGGTTGTCCTCCACCAGTTATACAACCGCCCGGGCATCCCATGACTTCTATGAAGTGGTAAGGCGATTTACCTGAAGCCACTTCCTTCAAAAGCTGATTGGCACCTTTTAATCCACTGGTTACTGCAACTTTAATTTCTACACCATCAAGAAAACTGTAGTACGGCAGGGGATTTTTGATAACTATGCTTGCCTCCTTGACCTGGTCAAGACCTACAATAGGAGTGACATGCAACCCTTCGAACGGAAGCTCCCGCCCGGTCACAAGTTCGTAAACCGTACGCAGCGCTGCTTCCATCACACCGCCGGTTACCCCGAAAATATCGGCTGCTCCGGTTGATAAACCCAGAGGATCATCAAATTTACTGTCTTCAAGCTCGGTAAAAATGATTCCTGCTTCCTTGATCATCGCCGCAAGCTCTCTTGTTGTAAGAACAGCATCCACGTTGGGGTGACCGTCATTTTTCATCTCGGCTCTTTTGATTTCAGTTTTCTTGGCTGTACAGGGCATTACTGATACAACATATATGTTTTTAGGGTCAACATTTATTTTTTTAGCGTAGTAAGACTTGACAAGGGCACCCATCATAGTGTGGGGGGATTTACAGGTAGACAGATGATCAAGCTCATCAGGGAATGTATGCTCTACATACTTTATCCAACCCGGGCTGCAGCTTGTTATCATGGGAAGAACCGCACCTTTTCCGGTAAGCGCGCTTTTAACGCGGGTCAAAAGTTCTGTTCCTTCCTCCAGTATGGTCAAATCGGCTGTAAAATTTGTGTCGAAGATATCGTCAAAGCCCAGAGCCCTGAGAGATGCGGCAAGCTTTCCCGTAACCCTTTCGCCGGGATCATAACCGAATTCTTCACCAATGGCTACTCTAACCGCTGGAGCCACTTGAACTACCACACGCTTATTCTTGTCGTTTATAGCATTCCATATCTCCTGAACAGAGTCTGTCTCCTTAAGAGCCCCGACAGGACAAACTACTGTGCACTGCCCGCAGTAAGCGCAGTTAACTGAACCGATCGGCAAATCTATAGCTGGGCTTACAACTGTTTGAAAACCTCTGTTCTGTGCATTTAATACTCCCACACCCTGAATATCATTACAGGCTGTCACACACCTTCTGCACAGTATGCATTTAGACATATCCCTTGTAATAGAAACCGACGAGTCCAGAACATAGTCCGAGCGAGCACCATTAAATCGTGTTTCCTCGATTCCGAGGGTTTTTCCCAGCTCCTGGAGCTCACAGTTCTGATTTCTCTTACAACTGAGACAATCCTTTGAATGATCCGAGAGCAAAAGCTCATAAAGGACCTTTCTGGCCTTCCTGACTCTTTCGGAATTAGTATGGATGACCATTCCGTCCGATACTTTTGTTATGCATGAGGCTTGAAGAGTTTTAGCTCCCTCAACCTCAACAACACATATACGGCATGTTCCGAACTCATGGATGCCTTCCAGATAGCATAGGTGGGGAATATCAATGCCATTCACCCTTGCGGCTTCCAGGATGGTTAGATTCTCATCGGCCGTACAACTCTTTCCGTTTATAATAAGATTAATCATTTACTCTACCTCCTATCACAGCGCAAGCAGCGCATGGATTCTGCTATAGCATTAAGCTTATGGTATCCCAGCACAACTTCACTGTCCAAATTCATTCGTTTGTCTGCAGGAAGCATATCGAGTGGGAATCTTTCATGTGAAACGATTTCATCCTCGTCAAATAAGTCAGGAATGCTTATCTTTGGACCCTTATTGAGCTTGCCTTTGCCTCCCAGATAGAGATCTATGGATACTGCGGCCTTTTTGCCGTCGGCTATTGCGGAGATTACAGTATCGGGACCTCTGGCTACATCTCCGCCTGCAAAGACACCCTCCATAGTGGTCATTAATGTATCATCATGAATTATAAAGGTTCCCCAGGAAGTTACTCCGATTTCCTCTTTCTTGATGAAGGGTAAATCCGAATATTGGCTTACAGCCGGGATCACATTATTTACTTCGATAATAAAATTAGAGCCGCTTATGGGTATGGATTTTCTCCTTCCGGTGCTGTCGAACTCACCGAGCTTCATTCTTATGCATTCGATCTTTGCCACCGAGTCTTTCTTTCCTCTAATAAATCTGACAGGAGATACCAGCTCAATAATTTCAACTCCTTCAGCGATCGCTTCATGGATTTCAGATTCATAGGCAGGCATAGCGTCAATTGTCCTTCTGTAAAGTATCATAACCCTTTTGGCTCCCAGCCTGAGGGCTGTCCTGGCAGAATCTATGGCGGTATTTCCGCCGCCTATCACTGCAACAGTATGGCCAAGCTTGACATCACGTTTCAAATTCACATCCTTTAAGAAATTTATGCCATGAATAACTCCATTCAGCTCCTCACCAGGTATATTTACTCTCTGAGGGAATTGAGTTCCTGTGGCCACATAAATAGCGTCATATTTCTGGCGTAAATCCTGAAAATCGACATCACGGCCTACTTCGGTGTTAAGGTGTATATTTACGCCTGCCTGTGCTATAAGCTCGATCTCATGGGCTATAACCTTTTGAGGCAGCCGGTATTCGGGAATACCAAAGGCAAGGACTCCTCCGGCAACTGATTCTGACTCGTAAATATCAACATCGTAACCGATACGAACCAGATAATAACCACAGGTGAGACCTGATGCTCCGGCACCGATGATGGCAATCTTCTTGCCGTTTTTGGGGAATATGATGTCCTTGGTATAAGGCTTTTCGTTTTTATGAGCATAATCAGCAACAAAACGTTTTAAGTCGCAAATTGCAACTGCCTCATCAAGGGTTCTGCGCCTGCATTTAGATTCGCATGGACGGGTGCAGATACGTCCGCAAACTGCAGGGAAAGGATTTTCCTGCCTTATAAGATTATAGGCATCAATGAATCTGCCGGCAGCTACCAATGAGATATAACCCGGAACATTAACATTTGCAGGACAGGTGTTTTCACAAGGAGATATGAACAGCTCGGAGCATACACCGGCGCGGCAGTATTTCTTTTTGATATGCTCCTCATATTCCTGGCGGAAGTATCTTATGGTACTTAGGACAGGGTTTGGAGCCGATTGACCCAGACCGCACATGGCGGTTTCTTTAATAGTTGTCCCCAACTCTTCCAATAGCTCGATATCGCCTTCCTCACCCATTCCCTGGGTAATCCGCTCAAGGATCTCCAGCATTCTTTTTGTTCCGATACGGCATGCGACACATTTACCACAGGATTCATCCTGAATAAAATCCATAAAGTATCTTGCGGTGTCAACCATACAGGTATCCTCATTCATAGCGATAAGGCCGCCTGAGCCCATAATTGCACCCAGCCGGGTTACAGATTCATAATCGGTCGGAACATTGAGATTTTCCTGAGTAATACAACCGCCTGACGGCCCTCCGATTTGAGCAGACTTGAACTTTTTCTTATCCCTCATCCCGCCGCCGATTTTAAATAATATATCTCCGAGAGGCATGCCAATAGGAACCTCAACGATACCCGCATTTTCGAGATCCCCGGCAAGAGCGAATACCTTGGTACCTTTGCTTTCTTTCGTACCATATTGGCCGAACCATTCACTGCCATTAAGCAGGATAGCGGGTATACAGGCTAATGTCTCGGCATTGTTGATGATCGTCGGGCATTTGAAAAGACCCTTCTGGAAGGGGAGGGGAGGCTTTTGTCTGGGTTCTCCTCTTTGCCCTTCAATTGAATTCATCAGAGCGGTTTCCTCTCCGCAGACAAAGGCTCCTGCGCCGATCCTTATTTCCAAATCGAAGGTAAAATCGGTTCCGAATAGCTTACAGCCCAGTAGACCGTGACTGCGAGCTTCTTCGATAGCTTTGGTAAGCCTTTCGACAGCAATGGGGTATTCAGCCCTGATATAGACATAGCCAAGGTTTGCGCCAATAGCGTACCCGCCTATGATCATACCTTCAATGATGGTATGGGGATCACCCTCAATAATACTTCTGTCCATGAATGCGCCGGGATCCCCTTCATCAGCATTGCACACGATGTATTTTTTATCGCTTTGTGCCCTTAAACCGGCTTCCCATTTTATGCCAGTTGGAAATCCTGCTCCGCCGCGGCCTTTAAGACCTGATTTTTTCACTTCCTCAATGATATCCTCAGGTGTTTTTTCTTTCAGCGCTTTATAGGCTGCTAAATAACCATCACGGGCAATATACGCCTTAATGTTGTCATGTTCTATGATTCCGCAGTTTCTAAGCGCTATCTTGACCTGATCTTTAAAAAATTCGATATCGTCTATTTTTGGGACATGTTTTTTAAGTGATTTATCATAATATGTACTGTCCATGAGAATCCGGCCACCGACCAGATGGCTTTCTACTATATTTGCAGCGGCTTCGGGGGTCAATTCTGTATAAAAGGTTCTGTCGGGAAGAACAAGCATGACCGGCCCTACAGCGCATATGCCCATACAGCCTGTTTCATACACAAAGACCTCATCTTCCAGGCCGAACTTTTTGATTGCTTCAATAACAGAATTCTTTACTTCTGTGCAGTTTGAAGATATACATCCTGCACCACCGCAAATAAGGACTTGATATTTATATTTGTAGATATGTTCAAGGTAATTTTTCTTTATCTGTTCAAGATCGATAATAGTGGTTATAGTATCACTCATCTGTAACTCACCTCCGTTATCCTTAATATTGAGCCAGTATGGATTCCAGCTTATTTACATTGACCTGCTTGTAAACAACATTATCGATCATCATTGCCGGGGCAAGTCCGCAAGCTCCGATGCAGCGTGCTATTTCAAAGGTGAAACGACCATCTTTCGTTGTTTCACCTAAACCTACGCCTAAAATCTCCGATAATCTCTCAATGATCTTTTTTCCGCCCCTAACATAACAGGCGGTGCCAAGACAAACCCTGATTGTGTGTTCTCCTCTTGGCTTGGTAGAGAAGAAGGAGTAGAAGGTAATTACTCCTGAAACTTCAGAAAGCGGAATGTCTAAAGAACTAGCGATAAATTGCTGCAGTTCCAGGGGTAAATGGCCATAGATCTCCTGGGCAAGATGAAGAATCTGAATAAGGCTTCCTTCTTTGTCTCTGTACAGCTCAATTACTTTTTCAATTTCACTATACTTCGTTGATTTTTCCGAATGGGTACAAGTGCAGAAAACAGTGCTCTCGCTCATTATTTGACCTCCTTTGGTATAGTTGTTAAAAAATTAACCATTAAGACTGACATGAAGCTCCTTTTTTACTGATATCATGAAGTCCAATATTTCACATGCGCAGATTTATCCGCCTAGCGATGCATATGAGAACAATTGAGAAAATATGATTAGTACTCCATGAAGATAAGGAAAAAGTCAAACAAAGGTGCCAGGATAGAGACTAAGAAGCAGCAAACGAAGTAAATCACAAAGATAAGAAATAATCACTGTAAGTAAAACAAAGAAGTAAACAGAAAGTAACTAAGAATAAGCAAGTTATGCAAACTCAGAGTTCTTAAAACGTAAAACCATGCAGCCGCTTAAGAAAAAACAAAATCCTTAATACAACTCATGTAAATGTCAATATATACTTTCATTATAACAGTTATTCGACGAATTGCTATATTATTTTACAATTCATTGCTCAAAAATTAATTGCAAAGAAAAGCGTGGTATTATCAGGTAAATAATTATATAATTGTTTTTGCTTGTTATTTTAATTCAAATCATACACAAACATGTCTAAGGAGTGCACTTTTATGGATAACAAGATTATTCAGGCAATCATTGACGGAAGGATTTCCGCCTACGTAAGCAAAACACCAGGTTACAATCCGTACATAAGAGCGGATGATTATGATTGGTATTTTGAAAAATCATATGGGATTTATATCTTTAAAGATTCATACAGGGGCTTTAATCCCTATTCAGGAATTGAAACAGTATGTATGAATGATAATGGTAAACCGGTTTGGACTTGTGATTATGTTGGGTATGTTCATAAAAACGCCGGGGTGAATGTGTCTGATGTATATGGTTTTCTCAAAGAATCCAGAGGAAAGCACTTAAAGGAATGCAAAAATGATCTTTTTTCAGACTTTGAATATCATAAGGAGCAGTTTAGTTATAAATTGGTATTCGAAGTTCATGAGAACAGCATTCTGGAAAAGGCAGACATATTTTATAACGGCAAATTGATCTCACAGCATATTGCTTCGGGCATACTAAAGTTATGATCTTCATTTGAGCATTATTTTTTCAGTAAGTAATTAGCGTTATGGATTGTGGATTGAAAATCAAATACACGGAGGGATAAATGAATATTATAAAGTTCACCAAACAAATTGAATAATTACAATTACTTTGGTATAATTATGCATCAAGTAATGTATAAAGGGGAAATACATATGAATGGGGAAAAACTACAAATCTTTATAGCTATGTGTTTCTATATAGCTATAGTAATCGGAATTGGCGTATATTTTTACAAGAGAGCGAGTGCCAGCAGCGGAAACTACCTTATTGGCGGAAGATCCTTAGGACCATGGGTCACAGCCATGGGGGCCGAGGCTTCCGACATGAGCGGCTGGCTTCTGATGGGCCTTCCGGGGGTAGCATACTGGGTTGGTCTTAGTGATGCAATTTGGACCGCAATAGGCTTACTTATCGGTACATATCTCAATTGGCTCTTAGTGGCAAAAAGACTTCGCGGTTATACAGTTATAGCACAGGATTCTATCACCATTCCGGACTTTTTAAGCAACAGATTTAAAGAAAAGAAAAAGATTATTGCAATAATTGCCGCATTGTTTATTCTTATATTCTTTACAGTCTATGCAGCAAGTTGTTTTGTTGCTGTTGGCAGGCTTTTCAGCACATTATTCGGGACTAAATACTTGTATATGATGATTGCTGGTGCTTTATTCGTGGTTTTCTATACATTTATAGGCGGGTTTCTTGCGGAAAGCGCATCTGACTTTATGCAGGGAATTGTAATGATTATATCACTGGTGGTAGTCCTTGGTGCGGGGATCACTGCCGCCGGAGGGCTTTCAACAGTTATAAAAAACGCCAAAGCAATACCGGGATTTTTTGAATTCTTTGGGATAGCGCAACCAACACTTGTTGACGGTGTCCAACAGCTTGAAGCAACAGGAAAGCCGTTATTCGGTGCAGCCGGTAAATACGGGTTTTTAACAGTATTATCAACCCTATCATGGGGATTGGGATATTTTGGGATGCCCCAGGTATTACTAAAGTTTATGGCCATAAAAAAACCCGAACAGCTCACATTATCCAGAAGAGTGGCAACTATCTGGTGTGCCATTTCACTTACAGCAGCAGTAGCAATAGGAATAACAGGAAGAATGCTATATCCTGACGCGCTGCTTACGAAGAGCGATTCGGAAAGCATATTTATTCTCATGTCTATGGACTTTTTCATTCCAATCTTTGCCGGATTTGTTATGGCGGGCATTCTTGCCGCAACTATAAGCTCATCAGATTCATATTTGCTTATTGCGGCTTCAGCAGTTTCAAAGACTATTTATCACGGAATCATTAGAAAAGATGCCAACGATAAACAGGTTCTCTGGATGTCCAGGATAATCCTGCTGATAATATCAGCTAGTGCTTTAGTTATAGCTTTGGATGAAGATAGTATCATATTTGAAGTTGTTGCCTTCGCGTGGGCAGGCTTTGGTGCAACCTTCGGACCGATAATGCTTTTCTCCCTATTTTGGAAAAGGGTTACCAGAACAGGGGCTATTGCTGGAATGTTGTCTGGCGGTATAATGGTATTTGTCTGGAACCTTCTGATTCGGCCGATTGGCGGAGTTTTTGGAATATATGAGCTGCTTCCGGCATTCATAATATCTTGCATCGCTATTGTAGTAGCCTCGCTTTTATCTGAAAAACCATCATCCGAAATAGAAGCGGAGTTCGAACAGGCAAAAGCGTTCATAGCTGGCTAAGAATAACGGTTGAAGCACTTATCGAATCAACGAAGCCCGGAGGATCCATTAC
>JAAYNO010000019.1 GCA_012520855.1 Clostridiaceae bacterium
AGAGCCGAAAGAAAAGGAAGGAATCCCCAGACCAGAGAAGAAATAACGATTCCTGCTTCAAAAGCCCCTGTATTCAAAGCAGGCAAAGGCCTAAAAGAAAAAGTAAATGCATAATAATTAATTTTCATCTAAAGTGCTCTGCCAATGGCAGAGCATTTTAATTTCAGTAGCTATCCTAAAAGTGAAATTAGCGCACCCGTCAGTATACCTGCCATGTTGCCCACTAAAGGAAGTCTTCCTCTATATAATGAGCGAGATTGGTTTATTAAGTCTCCAAGACTTACATACATCATTGCTCCACCTGCTGTTCCAAGGCATATTGCCGAAAAAATCTCAGATATACCTCCAAAGGCTGCACCAAAAAAAGCACCCACTCCCATTGGTATCCCTGAAAGAATTGTAATTAAGAAAACTTTTAAAGGCTTAATTTTACCTACTCTTAGCGGAATAGCCATAGCCATACCTTCAGGAATATCGTGGAGCAGCATGGCTATAGATAATGTTATTCCAACACTTGCACCTGTTTGAAATCCTGCCCCTACCGCAAATCCCTCAGGCAGATTATGAAGCGATACTGCAAAAACCATCATCCATCCTGATAGCATAGCCGGGTTCTTCTTTTCCTTTTTCATATAAAGCTTTAACCAGGCATCCACAATAATAATCATTAAAACACCAAGGATTATACCAATGGTTACGTAAATAAACCCGCCTGTCTTATAGCCCTCAGGGAGCAGCTCCATACAAACCATGCTTATCATGATTCCAGTAGTAAACTCTAATAGGGTGCTTTGAAAGCGTTTGGAAAGTGTGGATGGGAAAAAGGCTGTTAAGCCCCCCAATCCTGTACCTGTGATCCCGGTTATTAAACCTGCCAGTGCAATCCCAAAAAGACTGCGCGGCACAATTGCTGCATTAAGAAAAAGGTGTTCATTACCCATACCGTTGCCCCCGTCCCATATCATCAATATATGAGCAGGAGTATAAAAAAAGAATTCCATTTAAGGAATTCTAATAACGAGAAAGGCTCAGAGGAAATCCCCCTGTCCCTTTTGCTGCCTATTTAACTGATTAGTCAAATTTATGGTAAATGCAAATTTATGAGCTAACTATACCTTCACTTTTTTTTGTCAAAGAAATACGCTGGATTGCTGACAGGTTTAGTATGGTAAGCTGATGTCATCTTTTTTCCTGTATAAACATTTTTAATTCTGTCTTTTAACTCATTTTTTATTACTGATGCATTTTCATAGCTGCTCTTTTCCAGAGTAATTATTGAGTCCACAATTTCAGTTATACTTTCAATCTGCTTCTTAAGCTGATCCCTTCCGCTCAGGCTGGTTTTGGAGAGCTCCTCCAATGTGGTTATCCCCAGTAGCTTCTTCAGGTTATCCGAAGACATCAAAAAAGCATCATCAAGCTTTTGAATGTATTGAATTAATTCGTCTTTCTTATTCAGAATATTTTCAACACTATCCAAATCTCCACTTTTAAAGGCTTCATACTGATTTTCTGAATATTTTTTCAGCTCTATCAGCATTTCAAGCTTTTTTTGAGATAAAGCAATCATTTGATTCAGTATTTGTTGTTGCTGCATTATATTCTCCAAATGTTAACAGTTACCTATATCACAACTGCTCCCTTTTTCGGGGGGTGCTTTGCCAGCTTCATAGCCTGTTCCCAGGTATCTCTAAGCTGCTTTGCAAAGCCCAGTACCTCTTCCAGAATTTCTGTGCTCTTATGTATATTGGCTTCAACCAGTCTGCGGTTCATATATTCGTAGAGCAGCAGCAAGCCGGTTGCTAATTCATATTTTTGATCCAAAGTGGCGGCAAACTCCTGAATAATATTCTGAGCCTTTATGATATTCTCATGAGCCCCCTCCAAATCCTTCTTTGAAATTGCATATTGTGCCTTCATTATAAATTTAACAAGTCCATTGTATAACATTAATGTCAACTCTTCAGGTTGAGCCGTGTTTATACTGTTTTCCTTGTATTGGTTATACCCTGTTATCATAGGTGTATCTCCCTTCGTGGTCCTCATGTTTTAGTTTTATCTTAATACATAAATTATCCCTAATATGTGTTGTTACCAAGCTGTGACATCAGCCAATTCATTTGCGAATTCATCTGGTTCATATACTTCTCCAACTGCGAGAATTGGCGATAGTAGTTTTCTTCCTTTTTAGATAGCTTAGTAAGCATCTCGGATATTCTCTCGTCATATGAAGTTATAGACATAGACAGATTGCTTCTGAATTCGCTTAAGTCACCCTGAATTCCTGCCTTCTCCAGCAGTATTCCCTTTTTATCGTTCTTATCACGGAATGTGGATATATTGTCTTCAATAATATCTGCGATACGGTGGAATAACCCCTGCTGCTTATAGCGTTCAGAACGTTCGGCCTGAGTTAAATTACGAGTGTAGGATGGTACACTTTCAGAACGCATAATAAACAGGTTCTTCACCTCGTCAGGCTTCTCACGGATAGCCTCTTTCAGCCTTTCTTCGTCAATATACAATTTGCCTTTATCCTGATATGATTTCGAAGTAATTCCGATTGAAGAGAGGTTAATCCCTATCCCTTCCACAGAATCCAACAAGGCCATCCGCATATCTGACTGTATTTTAGACAGTATGGGATCATTTCTCAAAATACCGCTCTTAGCTGCTTTTTCCCACTTTTCAATTTCATCCTCTGAAAGTGCTTCCTTCTCTTCGCTGCTTAACGGAAGGTAATTTCTGTCCTGTTTTTCAGAAAGTGTAGTAATAAATTTATCAACCAGCTTGTTGTATTCCTCAACAAACAGCTTTATATTATCAACAACTGCATCCACGTTTTGTTCAACAGTTATGGATGCCTGCGGATTCTCAACTGTATGTTCTTTTCTAAGTGTATATTCAATTCCGTTGACTGTAAAAACATTTGTACTTCTGGCAATTTCTACTCCATCAATAATAACCTTGGCATCCACGCCCTGATTTTCAGCTTTTATTGGATTTTCTGTGTCAATTCCAATTGCTGCAAAAAAGGTGCCCGCAGTATCCTTTATACGTATGTTATCACCAGCGCCAGTTTGTTTGGCGGTTATACTAAAGGTGTCTGTGGTTTCATCATATCGGATTCTGACATTGGCTTTAGCACTATTGTTTACAGTTTCCATTACCTTTAGCATGGTATCATTCTGAGAAAACTTAAACTTTTCACCATTAATCTCAAATTCAACGTTTCCTTCTGCATTAAAGTTAAATGCACCTGCTAATTTGTCAGAAATACCAATAAGGGTACTGCTTGTAACAATGCGGTTGGAGTCGCCTGAAGAAATCCCAAGGGAATTAAGGCCTTCCATACCCTTGGTTCCATACATTGCTGTTAACTGTGTGGCACCGTTGCCTGTAGTAAGCTGAAGCTGCCCTGAAACATTGGAAACCATAATTTTACCTTCACCAAAGGCATCGTTTACAAGCCTTTGAAGGCCATTATCGGTTTTCCCGTCCCCTATTAGCTCCGACATATTCGCATAATCGGACAGATCAATTTCCCGGGTTACACCATCAAGATTTAGAATAATACTTTTTCCTGATAACTGAAAATCTTTAACTGTTCCCGAAATTGGCTTGGATACAGGAGCATCACTTACTGCCTTATCAGCAGTAGCCAACTGAACAACTTTAATAGTATGGGTTCCAACCTCTGCTATTGAAGTACCCCTGGCTGTTACATATTCATCGCCGCTTGATTTTACTGCAAAAGCTTTATATGCATTGTCAGATAGCAGGTACGATGTCTGCTTTGTAATATCAAAAAACTTTTCTTTAAACCCACGCAACGCGTTGGTAAAATCCCGATAAGCTTCCTGACGCCACTGAGTCAACTGCTTCTGTTGCTCCAGCTTGGTTAAGGGGAATCTTTCAACCTTCATTAAATCCCTGACCATTTGATCGGTATCCAAGCCGGAAGCCAGACCAGTTAACCGGAAGTTTGAGTTAATTATAGCCATTTACTCACCTTCTTTCATCTACAAGAATCCCGGCCATTTCCAAAATACTTGCAACCATATCCAGGATTTTTTCTGAAGGTATTTCCCGAATTACTTCTTTTGTAGCTGTATCTACTACTTTCACCATTATTTCTTTTGTTTTTTCATGCACTGAAAATTCCAATGCCCGATTAGATGTTACCATTGCCCTGTTTGCTTTTTCAATTGCACTGATAATAAACCTTTCAGATACCATCTGCCTTTTATTCTCTTCAAGTATAACCCTCTCATTTTCAGGGTTATATGGCATTGTCTTTTGTGAGGTGTTAACCTGTACAGGTTTATCAGCCGTACGATCAACAAATTTTACAGATGCATCCATGCTTTCAATTCTCATATCGGCTCTCTCCTTTTTGAATTTATACTTCCGTGTATATTCTTCTTCAATATAGTTATCGGTATATTTTAGGGAAAGATTTATTATTTTATTTAAAATAAAAATGTTTATGAATTATTTCCTGATAGATGAACTCTATGAGTGTCATAAACTATTCCTATCTATAGTGAAAGGGAT
>JAAYNO010000121.1 GCA_012520855.1 Clostridiaceae bacterium
ACTAACTGAAATTCGTTTTCCTTCAACAAATGCCAAAAAGCTGTCTACTGTCCCTTCGCCTCCGTCAGCGAGGGGAATGGTTACTACGTTGCAATCGGGATAATACTCCAATACCTTGGCTTTTATCAAATCACATATTTCCGTTGATGAAATGGTTCCTTTAAATGAGTCTGGAATTATTACGCACTTTTTCAATTGTATGCCCCCCCAATATAGTTTTCTGTTCTTTAAATCTTTATAGTAATTATAGTTGAATAATAATATATTTTCTACAATATTAAAACGACTTTGCTGAAAATATAAATATAACGGTTCTAAATGAAAATTAATAAGGAGCTGCCTCTTTTATTTCTTGAGGCAGCTCCTTATCTTTTTAAGGATTCTTTTTATAGTGAATCACTGTAAAATAAAATTATTTGCATACGCCTTCGTATAATGTGCGGGTAATGGGGAAGTTTTCAGCTTTTATATCTGTTGCTGTTTCCCAGAAGATAAGTCCGCCGAGATCATGTTCAAGAACATAATCGACCTTGGCCTGAGCTGAGCGTTCGTCCTCAAATGACAGGTAAACCTTATCCTTGGTATCATACAGGTACGGAGCTTCAGCTTCCTCATCATAGAAGTACAGATAACGGTTTCCGTCTTTCAGCATCTCTTTGATTGTTGCAAGACGGAAGCTTGCACCAGGATATAACCCATACCATTGACCCACTACCTCCGGCATATCGGTTGCCTTATGCTTGCCTTCGGACCAGCCTTCGCTTACTTCATATTTGCCAAACCCGGAGTTGCCGTCGCCGCGATAGTAACGGGAATTAACATCAGCATCGGGATGGCCCGTATCAGGCGCAGGATTTCTGTTTCCTGCAGGCTGGCCTCTCAGCTCACCACCAGGACCCGGCACCACATTGGCCCAGCCGCGGGAATAGGTCGCTACCCCTACATTGAGCTGCTCGGGCTTAAAGTGATTAAGATAGCCGGTAATAGCCTGATCTGCCGAGAACGGAGCATACTTATTTGAATAAACGGCTGCATGATGTCCGGTCGTATCATTATACGCTCCTGACATATCATAGGTCATTACGTTGACAAAATCCACATACCTGGCCACTTCATCCAGATCCTGCCTGGCGGCTGTATTGACATAATCGGCAGATTCGCAAATAGTAAGCAGTTTATCCTTATAGCCTGCTTTATCCATAGCTTCACGCAATTCTTTCAATAACGCAGTGAAATTATCCTTGTCAACTGAAACATCATGCCCGCCGATACCTGAGCCGAAGTCAACGGGGTCATCAAGTCCTTCTGTCACAGGATCGCGATATACGCCGGGATATTCCCAGTCAAGGTCAATACCGGCCAGCCATGGGCATTTTTCCAGCATTTCAATGCAACTGTTGATGAATATTTCTCTGGTTTCGGCTTTTAGTGCCATCTCTGAGAACATCTGTCCGCGTGTCCAGCCGCCAACTGAAATCATAATGTTAACATTAGGGTATATACGGCTCATTCTCTCATAAACCTTAAAAATACCTCCGTCTGTGCAGCCGGCATCCATCCATATATCACACCATGAATCTGTGAATGCTAACGAATACTTGGGAGCGGGTGCCCAACCAAAGGTCTCATCCGAAGGAGTCCCATCAGAAACGGTCAAAAAACCATGATTCAAGTGTGTAAGCATATTCCAGGGTATTTCAGCCGGCAGGAGAGTTCCATAAGCCTGCCAGTTACCATAATAGCCAACGACCATTTTGCCTGGCATTGCTTTCGGAGCCTGTAAATGAGAATATATTTCGTACATTATATGTGCAGTCTGGTAGCGGGTCACAGGTGCTGTGAAGTCTGCGATAAGCGGGGCAATTGCTTTAGGATCCGGGCGAAATGTATTATCAGCCTTAACCGCTTCTTCGACAAACACGAACAAATCCTCACAGGTTACTAATTGGTCAGGCAGAAATTCACCGTTTTCAGCCTTCAGGTATCCGCCATCAACAGCCTGTTTAGCATAGTTTGCATACCATATGCCATCATCTACATCGGAAAATATTATGTCTGCTGTACCGGTCAATCCATAGGTTTTAGCGATAAAAATCGCAAAAGCAGCTCTGCTTACTGTACCTTCACCATTGAATCTGCCTTCGTAACCTACCACAACACCGGCTTTTTGCAAGGCTGTTACATATGGGTACTCATCAGTAACATCGGAAAACCCTGCGGTTGCCACTGCTGCCAGCGTACCGGATGTCATGCCGATTATAAGCATCAGAGTGAGCAAGAATGCAAGAAATTTTTTTAACATGCCCTTTTACCACCTTTCATAATCGGAAATTATTGGTTTTTAACCGCTTCGCTTCGATTATATCATTGCATTAAACAAAAAAAGATGGTCACACTTGCTCATATTTGTACAAATTTGCTGTGTTCCATCCTTGCTTTTTTTTTATTGTGAGGTATCATTAAACTATTGCAGATTGCATAAATCTATAAGAATCAATAGAATTTACTTTAGCAGAACATATAAATTGAAATTGTTTGGGAAGGTCGGACATGGAGAATAAATTTTTTACTAAAAACATTATTTATAAGCTGATTGGAATAGCAATCATCGGAGTTATTTTCCTGATTCTTCTGATAAAACTCTACCCTTTTCTTTCTCCTCTGATAACGGAGTTTAAAGATGACCCGCAGGCAGC
The DNA here is from genome assembly GCA_012520855.1 of Clostridiaceae bacterium. GTDB lineage: Bacteria > Bacillota > Clostridia > DSM-8532 > DSM-8532 > DTU059. The sequence goes on from JAAYNO010000121.1 coordinate 2,697, forward strand.
CATGAACAAAATAAAAGATTATGTAAACTCCTTCGGTGCACTGGGTTTTGCTGTATTTATCTTTTTTGAAATAATACAGGTGATAATTGCCCTTATCCCGGGTGATTTCTTCCATGTTTCGGCCGGATTTATCTATGGCATGCCGAAGGGCTTCCTTATTGCCTATATTGGTGAGTTAATTGGAGCGCTCATAGCTTTCAGCCTTGCTAAATACTTTGGAACCGATATAGTTAAAAAATTCGTACCCGAGGATAAAATTATCAAGACGAAGGATCTCATAAATTCAGCCAAAGGCACTTTCGGCATACTGATTTTATGTCTCATACCGTTTATACCGAAGGATATACTTATTTATGTGGCCGGAATAACGCCTGTGAATCCTGCCCGTTTTTTAACTGTCTTTCTGCTTTGCAGAATTCCAGATATTTTTATAAAAGCAAGCGGCGCGGCAGCTTTGTCCAATATGGACTGGACAACTTTAATAATTGTGGTTGCAGCATTTCTATTATTTGTCGGCGGTGGACTATATTTAAAAAAGAAGTTTATAAAAACTGAGGAATAGATCATTATGGCCCGGGAAACAGAACGCAAATTTTTGGTCAAAAATAACGAATACAAAAAAGGTATAAGCGGGGTATTTTATAAGCAAGGCTATTTAAGCAGGTCTCCCGATTGTACAATCCGTGTGAGAACTGCAGACAACAAAGCCTGGCTGACCATAAA
>JAAYNO010000122.1 GCA_012520855.1 Clostridiaceae bacterium
CACCTCTCATGAGATTGTTGACAACTAAAAAAGAAAGAGAAATTAAAATGGAACAGCTAAGAGAGGTCTCCAAGCTGGAGAAAATTGTCTTCCCCATAATCGTTACTGTCTTGTGTATACTTCTCCTTCCGTCTGTTGCACCTCTTATAGGAATGCTGATGCTGGGCAATCTCTTCAGGGAGTCAGGAGTGGTTGACAGACTGTCTAAGACAGCACAGAACGAGCTCATTAACATAGTTACGATCTTCCTGGGCGTAACTGTCGGCTCAAAAGCTGTGGGTGAAAAATTCCTCCAGCCAGAAACTCTTATGATTATTGCGCTGGGTTTAACTGCCTTTGCTTTTAGTACTGTCGGCGGCTTGCTGCTTGGTAAGCTTATGTGTTGGCTCTCCGGAGGAAAAATCAATCCTCTTATCGGTTCGGCAGGAGTTTCAGCCGTACCTATGGCTGCCAGAGTATCACAGGTTGAGGGTCAAAAGGCAAATCCCAGCAACTACTTGCTGATGCACGCCATGGGACCAAATGTTGCGGGAGTTATCGGCTCCGCAGTTGCAGCCGGTGTACTGTATGCTCTGTTTGGGAAATAAGAGTTTTTGCTCAGTCTGACGATTCCTTTGCTTTCTGAATAACAAGGCGGCCAATTCTCGTTGGCCGCCTGTTTGTATATATAAAAGGTGCGTCCCGGATAGAGACCACTTTTTTGCGGAAGCGAGGAGACCGCCCCTTTGCTTCCTAAATCAAACCGAACAGTAAATCCCCATAGGTCGGGAAAGGCCAAAGACTGGCATCCATCATACTTTCAAGCTTGTCCGCATCCTTACGCAGATCCTCCATAATAGGGATCACCATTTCCATATACGCCCTTGCCTTAATAAGCGTTTCACATATCATTTTGTCCAGAGTTTCAATAGACTCATTAAGGGCATCGGCATCAATTTTCAGGCTTGATGTAAGAACTACAAGCTTGTCCAGAGTCTTTTTCGTCGGTCTGGAATCAGCCTCTGCCGAATTCAATGCCGATACGGTATCGGCAACTCGCTTTACATAGTAAAGGGCTGCGGGAAGTATTTGCCTGCTGACCATTTCAGCCATTGTCAGAGCTTCGATCCGTATTGTTTTTATATAGTTCTCAAGCTGGATCTCATATCGTGAATACAGCTCAGCCCTTGTCAGCACACCTGTCCTTTCGAATAGCTTAATATTCTTTTCTGCAATTAGTGCTGGTATGGCATCAACCGCTGTTTTGAGATTCGGCAGACCTTTTCTTTCGGCTTCGGCTACCCATTCCTCAGAATAATTGTTGCCGTTGAAAATAATGCGTTTATGATCCTTAATAATATCCCTGACAACATTATAAATCTCTTTATTGAAATCTTCGGCTTTTTCCAGCCTGTCGGCTATATGATTCAAAGCATCGGCCACAATGGTATTAATAACAAAATTAGGTGTAGCAATCGATTGTGAAGAACCTACCATTCTGAACTCAAACTTATTTCCGGTAAAAGCAAAAGGTGAAGTTCTGTTTCTGTCGGTCGTGTCCTTCGGCAGAACAGGCAGAGTCAGCACTCCGATGTCGAGAGTTCTGCTGTTTCCGTTGTTTTTTGTAATACCGGTCTCTATCTGTTCAAAAACGTCTGTAAGCTCTTCTCCCAGATAAATGGAAACAATAGTGGGAGGGGCTTCGTCAGAACCAAAACGGTGGTCATTACCCGCTGAAGCTACCGATAAGCGCAACAAATCTGCATATTCATCAACGGCCTTTATTACTGCGCAAACAAAAATGAGGAACTGTGCATTATCCAGGGGGGTTGTCCCGGAATCCAGAAGATTCTTGCCTTCATCTGTGCAAAGGGACCAGTTATTATGTTTGCCCGAACCATTGACTCCCTTGAATGGTTTCTCATGGAGCAGACATGCCAGCCCTAGTTTGTCTGCAACACTCTTCATAACCTCCATAGTAAGCTGGTTATGATCGGTAGCAATATTAGCCGTAGAATAAACCGGAGCCAGCTCATGCTGAGCCGGGGCAGCTTCATTGTGCTTTGTTTTTGCTGTTACTCCAAGTTTCCACAGCTCAATATCCAGTTCGTGCATAAAGGCCGAGACCCTGTCTTTCAGGTTGCCAAAATAATGGTCGGCCAACTCCTGTCCTTTAGGAGGGTTTGCCCCAAAAAGGGTTCTGCCTGTATATATCAGGTCTTTTCTCTTCATAAAGTATTCTTTGTCTACTAAAAAATACTCCTGTTCAGCCCCCATTGTAGTTATTACATTTTTTGTCGTTGTATCCCCAAACAGTCTCAGAATTCTGAGAGCCGCTTTAGAAATCACTTCCATAGATCTTAACAAGGGAGTTTTTAAATCAAGGGCTTCACCCGTATAGGAACAGAAAGCCGTGGGGATATACAATGTCCTGTCTCTCACGAACGCCGGCGAAGTGCAGTCCCATGCCGTATAACCTCTGGCTTCAAAGGTGACTCTCAATCCGCCCGAAGGGAATGATGAAGCATCAGGCTCGCCTTTTATAAGCTCCTTGCTTGAAAACTCCAATATAGCTTTTCCGTCTTTGGTAGGAGTAAGAAATGAATCGTGCTTACCGGCCGTAATACCGGTCATAGGCTGAAACCAATGTGTATAATGAGTTGCACCTTTTTCGACAGCCCACTCCTTCATAACACACGCCACAACCTCCGCTACTTCAGGGTCCAATGGCAGCCCCAAATTAATGGTCTCTTTTAATTTCTTGTAGATTGGCTTTGGTAATCGCTCTTGCATTACCGATTCGTTAAAAACATTGGAACCAAATATGTCAGGACTAAAGCTCTCTATATTATTCTCCATTCTCTTCCCCCTAATATTAAAAGAGGCGTTTAAATAATAAACGCCCCCGATTCTTTAAAAAATAATTGATTTGGGACAGCAATTCCACAAAATTAAGCTGTACCCACCGTCAATCGACGGAGGACATCTTAATTAAGTTATAACAGATACGATAAATAGCGTCAATTTAGAAATAATTATTTCGTAGAACTGCTATACCATAACTGATGCTGAATAATATTATTGTACATTTTTAACATTTTCAAAAAGCCTATTTCTGCTTTTCAGACTTTAATACCTCGCTCAGCTTATAGATCCCAAATAATGCGCAGCAGATTATAAATATTCCAATAGCGATCTTGAAAAAAGCTCTGATCAGAAAACCCAGTATTGAAAGGGAAACCAGTGCGCTTACCACTAACAGTATATAGCCCAAAATGTTTCCGAACCTTTTGATATACGCATCTTTTATTGATATCAAATAACTTAGCATATTTTGCCTCCTTCCAGCCGCATCCAGGCTTTACAAACAGGAATGTAAAAGCTTCCAGGATGATCTTATTCTTAGTATATTACGCCGCTGGATTTAATACCATAAAAGTTCCCTTAAATAATAGTAAGAACTTGATTAGAATTCGGATCCAGCCTTGGACTGATTTTTGTTCTGCATGTTCCTATCGAAATTTGACCGGTATTATTAAAGATTGCTTATAAAAAGCGCTTTAAACATCGGGGAGTGCTTAAAGCGCATGAAGGAGGAGTGATAATGGGGTAAACGTCCACAGGACTTTGAAGTAATATTCAACTGCAACATTTATCGTAAATTCTTGTCCTGGTATATCATATGCCTTGTACAATAAAATGGACAACGGCAGGCTTGTCCTTTTTTATGTATATATTCCAATACAGTTTCTTCCCTGGCTTTTTGCCTTATACATAGCTGAATCTGCTTTTTTTATAATATCGTCTAACGTAAAGGATCAGCTCTGTAATTTAAGGCTACACTCTCCAATTCAGCCCACTTTTCAGCCACCCTGTCAATGAAAGGCACCTTGCGATGTATGTCAATTCTGGAATTGATGTCTATCCTTATTTTTTCATTATCAGCCCCATAAAGCTCAAGCTTGGAGAATCTTTGAATAGATCCTCTTATTATGCCGAGGCTATTTAAAGTGGCCGCATCGTCCTCAATATTCCTGATATATTGTCTGAAGAGAATAATATTTGTTGCCACCAATAAGAGCATTACTGTAATAACTATAAAAATAAACTTCGATTGTCTCTTCATATTTCCCCCCACTCAACCAATACTTCACTTATACCCTAATGTAATGCCTTATAACAAAAGCTTTTTAAAGTTTTTCTTTGTCTGGAATAAAATTTGTGTTAAAATAATAAGCTAGTTAGCAAGCCCTTTCTCTCCCTGTAAAAGGAGGCAAAATAATGAAGCCGAATATTATAGAGATCCTTAAGGTTATATTCCTGGGTATTATCGAAGGAATAACTGAGTGGCTGCCGATAAGCAGTACAGGCCATATGCTCCTCGTTGATGAACTGATTACCCTTAACATGAGTACCGCTTTTAAAGAAATGTTTTTTATAGTGATCCAGCTTGGTGCGATTTTGGCTGTTGTCGTTTTGTTCTGGAATAAGATAATCCCATTCCAGTTTCAAGACAGAAACCAACCAGTCTTAAAAAAAGAAAGCATCTCCCTTTGGTTTAAGGTCGCAGTCGCCTGCATCCCCGGGGCTATCGCAACTCTACTGTTTGATGATTTTATAGAGGAGCATTTCCACACTCCCATGGTTATTACTGCTGCCTTGGTCGTATATGGTATTGCATTTATTATAATTGAAGGATGGAATAAAAATTCAACTCCCAAAATACTTGATCTGAATGACTTTACTTATAAGACCGCCCTGACGATCGGCTTATTTCAGGTATTATCCATTGTCCCGGGAACATCACGTTCAGGCGCAACAATTCTGGGTGCGTTGATGATCGGTGTATCAAGGATTGCTGCCGCCGAATTTACATTTTTTCTGGCCATTCCTGTAATGTTTGGCTTAAGCGCATTAAAGATGCTTAAATTCGGCTTTTCATTTACCGGAACTGAATTATTTGCACTTATTTTAGGTATGGCAGTTGCCTTTATAGTTTCAATGGTTGTTATAAAATTTCTAATGGCTTATATCAGAAAACATGACTTCAAAGTGTTCGGCTGGTACCGCATTGTGCTTGGGATAGTTGTGATTCTCTATTTTACTGTTTTTTAGGCTTTTTCATTCTCTTTGGTGCGCTATTTCAAACATTATAAGAGCTGCGGCAACCCCGGCATTAAGTGATGATATCTTCCCTTTCATAGGAATTCTAACCATAAGATCACATTCGTTTCTTACTAACCTTGACAAGCCCTCTCCCTCACTTCCGATAACAAGAGCGCAAGGACCGGTTAAATCAGCCTTATGATAATTTTCTGCTCCTTCCATATCTGCCCCGATTATCCACAATCCTTCATTTTTGAGTGTTCTGAGAGCTTGAACGAGATTTGTCACCCTTGCTACGGGTATATATTCCAATGCCCCTGCTGCAACCTTGGCAACAGTTGCATTCAACGCTGCTGATCGGCGCTTGGGCAGAATAATGCCATGTACCCCGGCACATTCGGCACTTCTAATAATGGATCCCAGGTTATTAGTGTCAGTGATACCGTCAAGAACAAGGAGAAAGGGCTTTTCTCCTTTATCGGCTGCCATCTTTAATAAATCGTCAAAATCAGCATATTCTCTTGCTGCAACCTCAAGTATGACCCCCTGATGTGCTCTGGTCTGTGAAATAGAATCCAGCTTACTGCGCTCCAGATATTGTATCGGGATGTCCTTTTCTCTTGCCATGGCAATAATTCTCGATATAAAAATGTCCTCGCTGTTCTTTTCAACAAACAGCTTGTTTAGAGGCCGGCCCGATCTTATTGCCTCAAATACCGGGTTTTTCCCCTCCACTCTGTCATCTCTGTCCGCATTTTCTCTCATACTGTTCTGTTTAAGAATGTCTTCAATCTCATAATCCTCTATTTTGAACTTAGAACCGCTTCTCTTGTTTTCTGGCAAACGAGGGGTTTTCTTAACAGAACCCTTTTTAAAACCTCTATCAGTAAGCTCGGTACCGGAGCTCCTCTTTGGACTATTAGATCCTTGACTGCTTCGTTTTATTTTGCCCGTGGATTGGCTTTTCTTTTGCTTCCTGGTATCATATTTATTCTTTCTCATTTTTTACTCCCGTTCGCATTCGTTTCAATTATTATTGCTGCCTGTTCCATTAATAAATTTAGTCTTTCTTTACGACCGGTAAGGTATAGGTAGCCTAATAATGCCTCCAGAGCAGTAGCGTATTTGTAATCCTGAACATCAGCGTTTTTGGGTATGGTCGTTGATTTAGTGTTCCGTCCCCGACGAAAAATATATGCTTCTTCTTCGGTAAATGTATCTATTAAAGCCTTTGATATCCTTGACTGGGAAGCTGCCTTTACATAATCGGTTGCTAAAATATGAAGCCTGTGAGAAGTACCTTTTTTGTTACTTATTAATCTTTCTCTGATAAAAAGATTAAAAACGGCATCCCCTATAAAGGCAAGAACCGCGGGCTGCATAAGTTTTGCTTCATCGGCCTCTATCAGAGCCAAAAAAATCCCCTCCATATTTCTTAATCATTGTTGCCGGCATATACCACAGTTCCGTCTATGCTTTCCATTTTCATAGTACCAGAAAAAACACCATACTGCATATATATTAAATAAGATCCCAAAGCGAAGGAAGCGGAATAAACGGTAGGATATCCCCCCAGCCAAGTAATAGAGAAAAAAGCAAATGAAGAAGCGGTATGGCAACAATTCCGACAGCTATGTACTTAAGGGTCTGATCACTCTTCATTTTAAGAGAAAGAGGCGGCAGGAATACAGTCAGCAGAATGATCAATATGTAATAAACTAAAGCAGAAAGCTTTAGTATCTCATTGCCGCGAATAATTATAAAGCTTCCGAAAACAGTCAGTATGCCTATAATGTTAATAAGGAAAGACCTGGCTTTATACTGGTTTCCCATAGCGATTCTGACAACGCATAAAAACACCATATAGGTAACAGCCGCCATTACAAGAATTCTAAAAGACTGATCCACTGCCCTTCCTCCCTGGCGGACGACCAGTAGGTCGTCCCTATTTCACTACTATATTGACAAGCCTGTTTTTAACAACAATAACCTTAACAATAGTTTTGTCTTTAAGGTAGGGTTTGGAGCGCTCGTCATTTACAGCCAACTCTTCAATAGCCTTATTATCGGCATCTGAAGGTACGTTTATTCTATACTTGATTTGTCCGTTAAACTGGACAGCCAGTTCCACTTCATCCTTTATAAGGGCCTTATCATCGTGAACAGGCCATGGCTCGTTAAAAATAGAAGTCGTATTGCCCAGCATTTCCCACATTTCCTCTGTAAAATGGGGGGCAAAAGGAGCCAGCAGCTTAAGCAAATCAACAGTCGTATCTTCCAGTAACGTTCTGTTTTTATTCTCCAGAGTATCATACTTATACATTGCGTTAACAAGCTCCATGATCCGGGCTATTGATGTATTAAACTGGAACTGTTCGGTATCAGCCGTTACATTCTTTATGGCATAGTTTCTTATATAATTAAGTTCCTTTTCATCAGCACCCATATTGTCAGCAGAGGCTTTACCCCTTTCTGACACAAGCTTCTCAATAAATCTCTCTATGCGTCCGGTAAACCGGTCCATAGCCTTTATACCGTCATCACTCCAGGGACCGCCTTCAATATAAGCAAACCCGAATGCCAAATACATTCTGAATATGTCGGAGCCATACATTTCAATATATTTGTCAGGCATTACGGTGTTCCCTCTTGATTTGGACATTTTTTGCCCATCGGCACCTAATATGGTCCCCTGGTGAACAAGGGAAAGGAAGGGCTCGTCAAAATTCAGGTATCCCATATCCCTTAAGGCTTTGGTAAAGAAGCGGGCATAGAGAAGATGCATAGCAGCATGTTCGGCTCCGCCGACATATTTGTCAACAGGGAGTATCTTGTTGATCCAGTCAGAATTAAAGGCTTCCTTATCATTTTTACTGTCAGGGTACCTTAAGAAATACCAACTGGAGCAAACAAATGTATCCAGGGTATCCGATTCCCTCCTGGCAGGTCCGCCACAGGAGGGGCAGGTTGTATTTATGAATTCCTCGCATTTTGCAAGAGGGGATTCCCCATCGGGCTTGAAAACAACATTATACGGAAGCTCAACAGGAAGCTGATCTTCCGGAACAGGAACTACTCCGCATTTATCGCAATAAATTATTGGAATTGGAGCACCCCAATAACGCTGTCTGGAAACAAGCCAGTCACGCAAACGATATGTGACCTTCAGCTCACCATTACCCTCCTTTTCCAGCTTTCTGACTATTGCGATGCGGCTTTCTTCGGAGGATAAGCCGTCAAACTCCTCGCTTGCTGTCAGGATACCGTCTTCGGTAAAGGGCAGAGTATCATCAACACCCTCTTCACCCTTAATAACACGGACAATATCCAGCTCATATTTGGTCGCAAACTCGTAGTCCCGCTCATCATGAGCAGGAACAGCCATAACGCATCCGGTTCCGTAACCGGCAAGAACATAATCTGCAATCCAGATCTGAACCTTTTTCCCGGTCAAGGGATGTATCGCATAAGCGCCGGTAAAAACACCGGTTTTCTCTCGGGTAGTTGAAAGTCTTTCTATCTCTGAAACCTTATTGACCTGATTTCTGTACTCTTCAACACCGTTTTTATATTCAGGAGTCGTGATCTTGTCAACTAATTCATGTTCAGGAGCAAGCACCACATAGGTTACTCCGTAAAGCGTGTCGGCACGGGTTGTGAATACCCGGAAAGAAAGATCCTTTCCATCAACCTTAAATTCTATTTCAGCGCCTTCTGACCGTCCTATCCAGTTGGTCTGGATTTTCTTTGTCTTTTCCGGCCAGTCAAGTCCGGGCAGACAATCCAGCAGTTCCTGAGCATATGCCGTAATCTTAAAAAACCATTGAGTGAGATTTTTTCTGGTTACCTCGGTATTGCAGCGCTCGCAGGTCCCATCCACGACCTGTTCGTTGGCCAGAACAGTATGACAGCTTGGGCACCAGTTTACAGGAGCATTTTTCCTGTATGCCAGCCCCTTTTTATATAGCTGAAGGAATATCCATTGTGTCCATTTATAGTATTCGGGAGAACAGGTAACAACCTCATAATCCCAATCAAAAGTAGCCCCCATCTCCTTAAGCTGTCTCCTCATGGTCTCAATATTATTCATGGTTGAATCCTTAGGATGGATACCTGTTTTGATTGCATAATTCTCTGCAGGCAGCCCGAAGGCATCAAATCCCTGAGGATGAAAAACATTATAGCTCTGCATTCTCTTCATTCGGGCCCAGGAATCGGATAGTCCAAAATTATACCAATGTCCCACATGAAGATTTGCGCCTGAGGGGTAAGAAAACATCTCCAGGCAGTAAAGCTTTTTATCCAGTCTATTGCGATCAAACTTGTAAAGCTTGCTTTCTTCCCACTTTTTTTGCCATTTCTTATCAACTTCCCTTGAGTAACTCATCTATATAACCTCCAATAAATGCTTTAAGCATTCCATGACAGATAAACCGGTGGAAGCCTGTAAATTCAGTTTATTTCAACTAACTCTCCATCCTGCCATAATCTTTCAAGACCGTAATATTCTCTGTCTTCTTCATGAAAGATATGGACTACCACATCGCCATAATCTAAAAGAATCCAGCGTGCAAAGTTATAGCCTTCCATTCGTAAAGGTTTTAAACCGGTTTCCGATAATTTTTCAACTAAACTGTCGGCAAGCGTCTTAATGTGAGTATTTGATGTGCCGCTGGCTATTATAAAATAATGGGCAATGGTAGTAAGTTTCCTGATATCGATCGCAGTAATGTTTCTTGCTTTTTTGTCCTCCAAAATGTCAATATAAATACTGATGCTTTCATGGGTATTTTCCATATGATATTTAATATCCTTCCTTTCACACATAACGGCTATGTTATATACAGTGTGTAAATTAAACTAATTTATTAATATCCTTATATTTATGAAGGTTATTATACCACGAATATGTTTTTACATCTACCATCATAAGAATATCGATCCTTGATCATTTTAGGATCTTGTATCCTGTATTTTTATATTTTGCAGTCTTCTCTTAATGCTGCGCTAAATCGCTATACATGCTCAAAGCGGGCATAGGTCCCGCAGGGCAGAATCAAAGATGTATCGGCAATTGGAAGACCTACTTCACCACAGGATACATTCCCGCCAAATTTCTTTCGTAGTACAAGCTCCAGCATATTGGCCGAAACCTGTGAAGAAAAGCCCGTAGTATAAGAATTCAGCAGAAAAAACAATGGTGATCTGCTTAAAACATCCTTTAAGATACTTACTAATGAAAACAGCTCATCCTCCAGCTTCCAAAGCTCTCCATTCGGACCTCTGCCATAGGAAGGCGGATCCATGATAATGCCGTCATATACTCGCCCTCTCCTTATCTCCCTTTGTACAAACTTCATACAATCGTCAACAATAAAGCGCACCGGTTTATCACTAAGATTTGAAAGAACAACATTTTTTTTAGCCCAGGCCACCATACCCTTTGAAGCGTCTACATGGCACACCGAAGCACCTGCTGATAAGCAAGCACATGTAGCTCCTCCGGTATACGCAAACAGATTGAGAACAGATATAGGTCGGCCCGCCCCGGTTATCATTTCGGCCATCCAGTCCCAGTTAACAGCCTGTTCCGGGAAAAGGCCTGTATGCTTGAATCCTGTAGGTTCTATATTGAATGTAAGATTCCCATAATTAATTGTCCAATCAGGTGGAATTTCCTTTTTATACTCCCACTTTCCACCGCCGTTTTTGCTTCTGTGATAATGGGCATGAATGTCATTCCTGATGCCCTTTTTTGTCCAGGGCCAAATAGCCTGGGGATCGGGCCTTCTTAATATTATTCCGTTCCAGTTCTCTACCTTTTCTCCTTCTCCCGCATCGAGAAGCTTGTATTCAGTCCATTTATCTGCGACGATCATATAAATTAACCCCTAACTCTCTATTTTCAACTTCCAGCCTTCCTGCTTCTAACCTCATTTTGTCAGTTCCTTCGCAATAAGAACATTCAACGCATGTTCTTTGCTCAGAATGAAAACGAAATCCAAAAATGAGTGAAGAGGACCGTCCCCTTTACTCA
>JAAYNO010000123.1 GCA_012520855.1 Clostridiaceae bacterium
ATAAAACTGATACCACTGAAAGCAAAGATACTATTAGCGAAAGTACAAATGAAAATACAAATGAAACAGTTGATGAGAAAGTGACAATTGATAACATTCAAAAACATATAGAATCTTTAGGAATTAAAGTTGAAGTTGATGAACCTTATTATAAGTTAGTAGGGGCAAATGTGTTTGTCAATCCGAATTTGAGCCACGCGCTCATCTCAAAGTGAGCCACCTCGTGCTCGCTTGAAAGTGAGCCACTTGGTTAGTTTTTACTCCTGATGGTTTGCTCGAGCCGATACGATTCACCGTTCATATCCAAAACATGGGACTTAAAAGTCAATCTATCCACCAGAGCTGCCACCATCGCTGTGCTTTCAAACAGATCAGCCCACTGCGAGAAAGACAAATTTGTCGTAACGATTACGCTGGCTCTTTCGCTCCTGTCGGAGATTACCTTGAACAGCAGCTCAGACTGGTGCCTGTTAAAACTGATGTAGCTGAGCTCATCCAGAATAAGCAAATCGGCCTTTTGTATGCGCTTCTCCAGCCGCCCTAAAGAGTAATGATCTTTGGCTTCGAGCAATTCTGTAGAAAGAGCCGCTGCATTTTTAAACAGCACATTGAACCCTAAGGAGCAGGCCTTTAGACCCAACCCTATTGCTAAATGGGTTTTCCCGCGTCCGGGATTGCCGATCATCACGATGTTTTTCTTTTCATCAATGAATTTACAGCTCGCTAACTCGTTAATAAATATGTCAGTAATCGCACCGTTGTAGCGGCTTAAATCCAGATCGTCCAGGATTTTATGGTAAGGAAAAGCAGCAGCTTTTAAGCGTCGCTTGTTTTGGTTTTCCTGGCGCTGAGCCGTCTCAGCTTTCATAAGTTCGAGCAGGATATCTTCAAATTTGTCATCTGGCTTGACGGTGCGAAGCAACCCCTCATAGTTGCCGAAAGTGGGAATGCGCAAATGCTTTGCATACATTCTTATCTGATCTTCAATCGGATTAACCGACATGATGGGCACCTGCCTTTCCATATGTCAACAAGTCGTATTTCTCCAGATTGACAGGCAGAACCGTGACAACATCATCAATAGCTTGTGGAGCAGGCGGAGTGGTATTGTTTTTCCAGACCTTTTCCCATCCTACGTCCACGCAGTCCCATAAAAGCTGCACGAGCTCCTTGTGGTCGGAAGTGTGTTCTTTAAGCCATTCGAGAAATGTCTCCGGCAGATTCTGGCGTACCGGAGCAGCATTAAATATGGCTCTGCCACGGTATTCCAGGATTGGAAGGTAATGCTCCAGCTTGTATACGGGGGTATGTCGCCCAAAACAGCGCTCGTGGCTTGCAATCAGCTGGCCCTGATGAAAGATGTCAATGTGCTCTGAAAAACCTTTTACGCTGACATATTTACCACAGTATGACATCGGCACGGAGTAATCGTTCGTATCGAATCTGGCTGTGGCGAAGGCATTTACCCTGACGCTTCGGCATTTAGCTATCTCAAATTCATAGCCGGGCAAGGGTCTTAAAGCCTCTTGTTCTTTCTCAAACATTTGCCCGACCGAAGCCCTTTTCCCGGTAATTTGGTGGCTGCGGTATGCCAGACAACGCTGTTGCAAGAGAAGATTTAATTCTTCCAGACTGTCAACTCTTGGGATTGGCACAAGTATGTTGCGACGTGCCCAACCTACGAGCCCTTCAACGAGGCCTTTTTCATGGCCTTCTGCCGGATTGCAGAATAGAGCATCAAACCCGTAGTGGGCAGATAGTGCCGCGTAGCCATCCTGCTTTTTAGCATGGGCTCCAAAGCCCTCTTTAACAGCAATTTTTGCGTTGTCAAAGATCACCTTTTCGGAAACTCCTCCGAAGAAACGAAATGTCCGCACATGTGCTTCGTGGAAGCTTTCCTGATTTTGACGCCTGAATGCGAAAACGATTGGAGCGCAACTTGCACATAGCCTGGAACAGAACAAATTGATAGTCATTCTCTTCCCGCGCATGTAGATCGTCGCTTCACCCCAATCTACCTGCATGGCTTCACCGGGGGAGAATTCCAGAGGGATAAACACCTTGGGCTTTGGCTCTTTCAGCTCGCGAACCTTGCGTCTTACAGTAGACTCGCCGCCTGTGAATCCCTCTTCTGCTACCAGCCTGTTAAACATTTGCCTTGCTGTGTGAGTTTGCTTGGCTACACCTTCACGTTCATCTTCTTCAAGGCAGGCTTTTATGAAGGTTACTACTTTTTCGGTCAGCACCAACGACTCACGTTCCGGTATTTTTCGCTCCCAGGGCACTGCATTCCCCCGACAATATTTTGCTACAGTATTTCGTGATATGTGCAGTTGTTTCGCGATTTCTCTTTGACTGATACCGGACAAATACATCTTCCTGATTTGATCATAATCTTTCACTGTTATTACCACTCCCATCACCTCTGCCACAAGCCTAAACTGTGACAGTGGATATTACAAGTGGCTCACTTTCAGATGAGCGCTTCCATCTTTAGTGGCTCAGTTTCAGATTAGCATTTATATATATGATCAGCGATGATGAGCAAATCCAAGATAACAACCTTGGAAAAGATCTTCGTTTTCCCTCTTTTCTTGTTATAAAGAATCCAAATAAGGCAATCGCCTCAAATACAACAAATGGCGAGCAATATTGGTATAGAACTAATTCTTTTCCACTCAGAGCTGTATACTTTGTAGAAAGAAGGCTGATTGATATTCCTGATGCCGTCAAAGCAAGAACAAGAGCAATCCAAATAGGAAAGAAACATGAAGAATATTTCAGCAATTGCTTTTTATATTGCTTCATATAATCCGCCACTAAGTAAAGCAATATAAAAATATGAAGATTACTCTTTTCCCAGGGCGCCACGCTAATAAACGGAAGCACAGTTGATAGAACAAGCATGAAAGTTAACAACGATTTTTTTCTTCTCAGGTCAACCTTTTCCAGTATATTTGAAATGAAGGGAGCCAAGAAAGCTAAAACAAGATAGTCAGAAACAAACCAATAAGCTCTCTGGGTAAAAGGAAAAATACTTTGCAGCACTCCCCCTGTTTTTATATCGGAGGGAATTAATACTATTGCAATGAACAAGCCAATCACTGTAACAGTCCACGTTTGAGAATACACTTTCACACAGCTTTTTATAGTTCTGGTTTTGCCGACCATGAACCAACTTGATATAAGTACAAATATGTGTTCGTCAAGTAAAAATGTTAGCAAAAGGTCC
>JAAYNO010000124.1 GCA_012520855.1 Clostridiaceae bacterium
CCGGATTGCGGTGCTTTTAGCGGCATTTCTCCACGATATTGGAATGTCGGTAGGCAGACACAGCCACGAGGTGAGTTCTTTCGTTCTGGCAGACAGGATTATCGACCGGATACTTGATTCTGTGCTGAAAAACCAGCTCTTGAGGCAGCTTACCATAAAGAGTGTTGCTCTGGAAGGCATAATGGGGCATATGACACATCACACCATTTCATCATTGGAAGCCGGCATTATTCTTGTCGCGGATGGCTGTGACATGGAAAAGGGGCGTTCCCGCATACCCATGTTAATCAGTCAGGAAACTCGCGTGGGTGACATCCACAAGTATTCTTCTTCCTCAGTTGAAAAAGTTTCAATTGAAAAAGGGCAGGAAAAGCCTATTAAGATAGCGGTCGAGATGTCTGCTTCAGTCGGGTTTTTTCAGGTTGAAGAGGTTCTGATCGGCAAAATAATGGCCAGCACCATAAAGCAGCATATAGAGCTATATGCCAATGTTATCGGGCGTGATATAAAACGATATCTATAATATAAATAAGCCAGGTCCTGCATCGCAATAAACCTCCGATCACCAATTCTTGTTGTTTGGGAATAAACTGGATATAATAGGAACGGAGGATTTTTATGGGCGATTTAAGAAAAGCATTCGTGCTGGGTATGGCAAGAAGCGGGTATGAGGCAGCAAAATTATTGGCGGCAAAAGGCTACGATGTTATAGTCAATGACGCCAAAAGTGAGCAGGATCCCGAACATTTAAACGAGCTTGAGGCTCTTGGTGTTAATAGAGTCCTGGGAAGTCATCCGGAAGATTTATTCGACGATTCATATGAACTATTGGTCAAGAACCCGGGAATACCCAATGATCACATTTACGTAAAAAAAGCCAATGCCTTTGGTATACCCGTCATAAATGAACTGGAGCTGGGTTACCGTTATTTTCCCCAAGGTGTAAAAATAATAGGTATTACAGGTACCAATGGAAAGACCACTACTACAACTATCATTCATAAAATGCTTGCAGAGGCTAAAAAGAGTGCGTATCTGATGGGAAATATCGGACTTCCGGTTTGTTCTTTTGTATCCGGCTTGAAAGCCGGAGATATAGCCGTTATGGAGGTATCCGACCATCAGCTTTGCAATGCCCTGGATTTTAAAGCGGACATAGCAGTAATGACTAACTTGTTCGAAGCCCACATTGATTTTCACGGCTCTTATGAAAAATACAAGAAAATAAAAAAGAGAATATTCAACCATCACACCAAGGATGATGTGGCAATTCTTAATATGGACAATGCTGAGGTGTTGAAGCTTGCCAACGATATTAAATCCACGAAAAAATATTTCTCAGGCATATCGGAAAATCAGGCCGAGTGCTCAATAAAAGACGGCTATATTTGTTATAACAATGAAAAAATTATCGAATTAGGTGATATCAGAATAAAAGGCCGCCATAATTATGAAAATGTCATGGCTGCTATTGCCACAGTCAAGGAATTTGGCGTGGAAAACATCGCTATTGTTAATGTTCTGAAAACTTTTGGCGGTGTTGAGCACAGAATGGAGTTTGTCACAACCATTAACGGCATCGATTTTTACTATGATTCAAAATCCACCAATATTACTTCAACCCAAATAGCCCTTGCCTCCTTCAACAAACCTACAGTGCTCATGTTAGGCGGGCTGGACAGGGGGCACAGCTTCGAAGAACTGAAGGATTACTTGAAAAATGTCAAGCTTATTGTGGCATACGGTGAAACCAGAGATAGAATTAAAGAATTTGCCGTAAGGAACGCAATTAGCTGTAATACGGTCGAAACACTGGAAGAAGCGACTAAAGAGGCATATAAATCCTCAAAACCAGGGGATATAGTTCTTCTAAGCCCTGCATGCGC
>JAAYNO010000125.1 GCA_012520855.1 Clostridiaceae bacterium
CGATTCAAAAGCAATTCTATATAATAGCCAAACACTTTCGACCGCAGCCAGGGAACCTTTTTTTACTACCCAACGCCCCCATTCAGCACGACCATCTTGCTCGTTATAAAAAGCAATTAAGCCTTCCGGCTGACGGGTAAAACGATTTTCTATGACAAAATAATAATCGCCTTCTCGTGTAAAATAGTTCTCAAGCCATTTTTCCTGTTCTCTTATATCAGAAGATATCACATGAATAAAACGATTCCTCTGCATATCTTCCAAACGTAATTCTATAATAAATGGGGCATCCTCAAGGGTTATAGGCCGAAGTCTATATCCATAACCTTCCATGGTTAATTTATGCTTCATTCTACCGACTTCCTTTTTACCATTGATAGGATAGCATGCAAATCATTCATATCCTTTATTTCTTCAGGATAAAACATTATATCAAATTCTTCTTCAATAGCCAAAACAATCTCAACTAACTGTAAAGAATCCCAGAATTTCTGTCCTGTTTGGTTTTGCTGGAGGTATTCCAGCGGTTTTCTTGTAATCTCTGAAATAATGCTTATTATCCGTTCTTCCATTTGTACTCACCCCGAATTAATTAGATAACACTTCAACCTCCACGACATTCTGCGGGACTTGATAATCAAATACCTGATCAGACTCAGTGAATTTATGGAGATTTTTTTGGACAAACTGTCTGGCAGGATGATTTCTCTCTCCTGCAACGAAGTTGATCTTTAGTCGATTAACCCCAAATTGCTTTATTGCACAACTAAACATTCCTAATACGATAATCTCATCCAAACCCCTGCCTAAGGCGCGACAGCTCACAAAACATTCATCTATCTCAACAAAACCTTTTTGTTTGAAGGCTACGCACACACCAATAATGCCACTATCAGAAAGGTTATCTGAAAGTGATGCAGTTACGACAACAGCATCATCTCTTTGAATCAAGCTCATTACCTCAGATAGACTATACCTGCGATAACAAAAGATAAATTGGTTGGTCTTATTCGCGAGTTCACTAATCCGTGCTGCTTGCTGCGCATTATTAAGTGAAAAAGTAATCTTTGTTCCAATTGACCGTAAATACTCCTCAGGAGACGAAGTACCCTGTAATCTACGCCGTATTTCGTTTGCCTGGACATCCCCTTTGCGTAATTTATCCTCTCTATGACTATGGAGTCTGAGAAGTCCAGGATACATACTGAGAATTCTACAAGTAATCTGAGCATCATCAAGAGCATGTATAAGCTTAATTTGCGGAAAAGCCTCAGCAACAGCTAATAATTCGCCCATGTTATCATCAATAAAAAGCATACTGTCCGGATTTATGTTCAAATATCTCGCAATTTCTTCAATAGATTGTGCTTTACTGTTCCAGTTAGCGCAGATTTTAGTAAAATCGTCTTTTCGCAACGGGAAATCCTTCCGTTCGTCGAATAATGAAATAACATCTCTTTCCTCGTTTTTAGAAGCTATACATAAAAATAAACCTTGTGTTGCCAATGACTTCAGCTGCTGCTGAAGGCTGATATGCCCCTCTGTCAAGACTATCCCGTCTATTCCATCTTCACCTAATACGCCTTGATAAAGGGTATTATCTAAATCTACAATAATTGCCTTAAGGCTAGGCTTTAACAAAGCAGGCAAATAGCGTAATCCTAATTGTTCGGAAACAAGCAAACATGCAGCTGCACTCATCTTTGTTCCGGAAAACGGTTCCATGCGTTCATCATAGAAACGGCTACCCAGGGTGGATTCAATGGAATCCAAGCTAAAGCAGGTAACACGTTCGCTCTGATATGAACAATCACCAGCAAAGGGTACAAAAAGGATTGGATTTGGATATATGCTCTCTAAGTAACGTATTCTTTCAATTACAAAACCATTAATATTCTGCAGATTATTATATCGGCTTAAATCTAACCAAAGAATCAAAAGGTCGGTTGTTTGATTAAGGTTAGCAAAACTCAGGCTGTCATCATAATCACTATAATCAAACTGTACGGACATTTCAGCGTAGTCTAAAAAAGCTCCAATGGTATGTTCTATGAGCTCAAAAGAATGGTTACGGTATACTCCTATTCTGTACGATGGGCTGATTATGGTTTGTTTATACTCAAGAAGCCTTCTTCTTGTTGGTTTATCGTCAAACAGAAATTTCTGCAATGATAGCATTTGGTAGTACGCTCTCCCAAAAATAGTTCCGAACCAGTATCGCTTTGTTACTTTAAAAAGAAACCATTATGTTATCCATTTTACACACCCACATTGGTCGTGTCAACTTGTTTTAGGTTTTATGTCACTGTCTGCCCCTCTTTTTGGGCAAGGATCATATGGCAAATCCATTATCCCGTATGGATCTAAGTGTCTGTGTCAGCAGAGTTACTTTCCCGCTA
>JAAYNO010000126.1 GCA_012520855.1 Clostridiaceae bacterium
GAATGACATTATGCAAAAGCAAATTATATATTTTGATCATGCTGCTACGACATATGTGAAGCCGGAAGTTTTCGAGGCTATGAAGCCCTATTTTACACAGGATTACGGTAATCCTTCATCCATATATTCAATAGGACGTTCAAACAGAAAGGCTGTTGAGGATGCCAGGATCAGTGTTGCAAGATCCATTGGCGCTGCTGAGGCTTCTGAGATTTATTTTACAGGCTCAGGGACGGAGTCCGATAATTGGGCTATAAAAGGTGCTGCCCTTGCCCTGCGTAAAAAGGGAAGACATATTATAACTTCGAACATTGAGCATCCAGCCGTGATGGCCACTTGCGAATTCTTGAAGAAAGAGGGATATGATTTGACCATCCTGCCGGTTGACAGCGAGGGTTTGGTCAATCCTGATGATGTTGATAAAGCAATTCGACCGGATACTATTCTTGTAACTATTATGATGGCTAATAACGAGATTGGAACTATCCAGCCAATAAAAGAGATCGCTCAAATATGCAAAAAGCATGGTGTTTTGTTTCATTCCGACGCTGTTCAGGCAGCAGGCAATATACCTATTGATGTAAAAGATCTGGGAGTGGATTTGTTATCTGTTTCGGGACATAAATTTTACGGCCCGAAAGGAACCGGTATGCTATATATAAGAAAAGGTGTGAGAATAGAGAACTTTATTCATGGCGGGCACCAGGAAAGAAATAAACGGGCCGGTACGGAAAACGTTCCCGGTATCGTAGGTTTTGCAAAGGCTCTGGAATTGGCTATAGAGAATATGGATGCCCATACTGAAAAGCTGTTAGCCTTAAGAGACAGAGCTTTAAAAGGCATAACTGAAAGGATACCTTATGTAAGAGTTAACGGAAGTCTCGAAAAGCGTTTGCCGGGTAATCTGAATATTTCTTTCCGGTTTGTCGAAGGGGAATCTGTTTTATTAATGCTTGACATGAAAGGTATCAAGGCTTCAAGCGGTTCAGCCTGCACTTCGGGCTCACTGGACCCTTCCCATGTGCTGCTGGCTATTGGCCTGCCCCATGAAATAGCCCATGGCTCACTAAGGCTTTCATTCGGTGAAATAAATACCGTGGAGGAAGTAGATTACTTGATTGATTGTTTGGTCGAGATTATGGATAAACTTCGTAATATGTCACCTCTTTATGAGGATTTTGTTAAAGGAGAGAATAAAAATGTATAGTGAGAAAGTAATGGATCATTTTGCAAACCCACGCAATGTGGGAGAGATAGAGGATGCTGACGGCGTAGGTCAGGTTGGTAACGCCAAATGCGGAGATATAATGAAAATGTATCTTAAGATCGAGGATGGGATCATAAAGGATGCCAAGTTCAAGACCTTCGGATGCGGAGCGGCTGTAGCAACGAGCAGTATGGCAACTGAATTGATCATAGGGAAAACAATAAAAGAAGCAGAACAGATCACCAATAAAGCAGTTTTAGAAGCACTTGACGGTCTGCCTCCCGTGAAAGTTCACTGCTCTGTTTTAGCAGAGGAGGCTATTGCTGCAGCACTCAATGACTACAAGATGAAAAACGGCCTTGACGAGGACATTCGCTATCAAGGCTGCAGTGGTTGCTGCGGAAGCTGCGGTTCAAGAGAGATGCATCATGAGCCTGAGATTGATGGAGATGAATAATGCAAACAAAATAAGTTTGATTTTTGGAGCAGAAGAATGAGATGCTTTATCGCCATTGAGTTGGATAGTGAAACCCGTACCTTATTGACAAATATCCAAAAAAGGCTGTCTGCTGCCGGAGTGAAGGGTAATTTTGCAAGACCGGAGAACCTTCATCTGACTTTAAAATTTTTAGGTGAGATAGACAGTACAGTGTTTCAAAAAGTAAATACAATAATAAAAAATATTACAACCAGACAGCAATCATTTGTTTTAACCGTAGACAGGATTGGTAAATTCGATAAAGGAAGCAGAAAGATAATTTGGGCGGGGTTATCCGGTAGCAAAGAACTTGAACACCTTTTTAGTGATATTAATACGGAAGTGATAAAGATCCTTCCCACTGAAAAAGAGAAACGATACACACCGCATATTACTTTGATAAGAGAAGCAATATTGCCTGATAATGCCCTTAATAGTAATGAAGAGCTCAACCATTCATTCAGGGTGTCCGGAATATCACTGATGGAAAGCACACGAAGGGATGGAAAACTAACCTACTTGAGAAGGGCATATGAAAGTTTTTTATAATATGAGATCAATATTATTTTATAAGAATGAAGATATCATGATAAGGAGTATGTTATGACCGAAGGGGTTAAGAGGACTCTCCTGACAATACTGAGGATTGCTTTAATAATTCTTGCAATATTTTTATTTACAAGATTATGGAAATATATTGTTCCTTTCATAATAGCATACTTTTTTGCGTCGATTATCGAACCTGTTGTTAAGTTTATAGAGAATAAATTAAGAATACCAAGAAAAATCGGAACTGTTTTTTCGATTTTGTTTGTTTTGGGGATCATAGGCTCTATTATAGGGTTTTTGATTTCAAGGCTCATCAAAGAGATCAAAGCCGTCTATTTGAATCTTGAAATCAATATGGACACCATTACAGAGTTTTTCAACAGAATTATAGACAAAGTTAACGACATCTTTATTCAGCTCCCGGACCAGATCACAGATTTGCTCAGTAAAGGACTGCAGGATTTTGCGAATAATTTGCAGAGCTTCCTGGGCAAGATCGTTGATTGGCTTCAAGCATCAATACAAGCGGCTATGTATCTTCCCCAAATATTGATATTTATAATTGTGACATTACTTGCCACATATTTTATGTCCAGCGATAAGAACACGATAATCAGATTCCTTGATGTTCAGATACCAACCGATTGGCTGGATAAGACCAAGAGTATTACTAAAAATGTTTTTACCGCTCTGTTCGGTTGGATGAGAGCACAGCTTATCCTCACAAGCATAACCTTTTCAGAGCTTCTGGCAGGTTTTCTTATAATAGGTATTGATAATGCTTTGCTGCTGGCAATTATCATATCCCTGGTGGACGTGCTTCCGGTATTGGGAGCGGGGACTGTCCTGATCCCCTGGTCTATAATTAACCTGATTTTGGGCAACGCCAAGCTCGGTCTGTCTACTGCTTTGCTTTACGTAATAATACTTTTTGTAAGACAGCTTATCGAGCCAAAGGTGTTGGGAAAACAAATCGGAGTTCATCCGCTATTTACGCTTGCCGGTATGTATATAGGACTTAAGTTATGGAAAGTTCCGGGCATGTTTATCGGACCGTTGGCCATCGTATCTCTGAAGTATATATTCGAGGGGATTTTAAAGGCGGATACCTTTAAACAATGGGTAGAACGTAATTTTAAAACAAAGAAAAAGGATACCGCCTCTATAAAGTTTGATGATGAAGAAGAGGTTCTTAAAAAATCTTGATATTGAACAGGAAGAACTTACTTAAGCCTCTCATGCAGCTTTGTCAGGGCTTTTTTCTCTATTCGTGACACATAGGAGCGTGAGATACCAAGGCTCTCGGCAACCTCTCGCTGTGTTTTCCCGGTATTTCCGCAAAGGCCATACCTTAATCGGATTATGACTTGTTCACGTCCCTCGAGAGCGCATTTAATAAGTCTATAGAGCTTTTTTATTCTTTGTGCAAGATCGATCTTCTCTTCAACTTCCTCATCTTCGCTGCCCAATATATCTATAAGTGCAATTTCGTTGCCTTCGCGATCAGTGCCCAGGGGCTCATTTAAAGAAATCTCATTCTGAAATTTCTTTGACGCTCTTAAATGCATCAATATTCCATTCACAATGCACCTGGCCGCATAGGTTGCCAGACGGATTCCCTTGGTCGGATCATAGCTGGATACAGCTTTGATCAACCCAATCGTACCTATTGAGATCAAATCATCCGAATCTGTATTAGTTATTGAGTATTTTCGTGCGACATGGGCGACGAGTCTCAGGTTGTGTTCAATTAGTATATTACGGGCGTTCTCATCTCCTCTTTGGCAGTCTTCCACATATTTTTGTTCTTCGTTACTGGCCAGGGGCTGAGGAAAGGATTGGGGTCCCGTAATAAATCCTGCCAGAAAGTACTGGGATAACAATCTGGCAGCAAGTGTTTGCAGGGTAGCAAAAAGCATACTATACCTCACAGC
>JAAYNO010000127.1 GCA_012520855.1 Clostridiaceae bacterium
AAGAAGGGGTCAAGGTGGAGCATGAAAGCAAGACCCTTGCCACCATTACCTTCCAAAACTATTTCAGGATGTATAAAAAGCTTGCCGGTATGACAGGTACAGCTTTGACTGAGGAGCAGGAGTTCAGGGCTATTTATAAACTTGATGTCATTCCTATCCCCACGAATCTTCCGGTTATCAGAAAAGACCATGATGATGTTGTTTATAAAACAAAAAATGGTAAATTTGCAGCAGTGGTAAGAGAAATAGAAGAAAGTCATGCAAAAGGTCAGCCTGTTTTAGTGGGTACGATTTCAATAGAAACATCCGAGATGTTAAGCGGGCTGCTTAAGAAGAATGGGATAAAGCATAATGTTCTTAACGCCAAATATCATGAAAAGGAAGCCGAAATAGTAGCGCAGGCAGGTAAATTCGGTGCTGTAACAATTTCCACCAATATGGCCGGCCGTGGTACCGATATCATGCTTGGAGGCAATCCAGAATTTCTCGCAAGACTGGAAATGAGAAAGATGGGTATCGATGAAGAATTGATACTTGCCTCTATAAGTTATGACGAAACAGAAGATGAAAACATTTTGAAGGCTCGTCAAATATTTAAGGAGCTATACGAGAAATTCAAAATAGAAACGGACAAGGAAAAAGAACAGGTACTAAAAGTCGGGGGTCTTAAAATAATAGGAACTGAACGCCATGAATCCCGACGTATCGACAACCAGCTCAGAGGTCGCGCAGGCAGACAGGGGGATCCCGGGGAATCCAGATTTTATATAGCTTTGGACGATGACCTGATGCGACTGTTCGGGTCTGAACGCATGGAGAGAATGGTAGACGCTCTTGGCTTGGATGAAAATCAGCCGATAGAGGCCAAGCTTTTATCTAATGCTATTGAAAGCGCTCAGAAAAAGATAGAGGGCATAAATTTCCAGAGACGTAAAAGTGTCCTTCAGTACGATGATGTTATGAATCTTCAGCGCGAGATTATTTACTCGGAACGCGCAAAGGTTCTTAACGGCGAAAATATTAAAGAGTACATCATGAAAATGATCGACAACACGGCTGGCAATATCGTCGGTATGTATTGCTCGGAAAGCGACATTCCCGATAATTGGGATCTGAAGGGGCTGGTTTCCTACACCGAGAGTGTTCTTTTGCCAGCCGGATCCATCGACCTGAGATCTATTGATTTGGAAACGGTAACAGCCAGGGATATCAAGGAATTAATAATTGAAAAAGCTCACGAGATATATGAACAAAAGGAAGCCGAATTTGGTGAAGAGCTATTCAGGGAACTGGAAAGACGTGTTCTTTTAAGAACTGTAGATGAAAAATGGATGGATCACATCGATGCGATGGATCAGTTAAAACACGGCATAGGTCTTCGTGCTTATGGACAACGAGATCCTGTTATTGAATACAAGCGTGAAGGTTTTGATATGTTCGATGAAATGATCCGTAACATTCAGCAGGACACCGTAAAAATGCTATTACGCTTAAAGAAGGAAAATATCACTGTTAAACGTGAGCAGGTCGCTCAGCCGACCATTGCGTCCCATGGAGATGACGGTGTAAAAAAACCAAAAAGGCGTGAAACCGCAAAGGTAGGACGTAATGATCCGTGTCCCTGCGGCAGCGGTAAAAAGTATAAAAAGTGCTGCGGAGCAAATGTATAAATAAAGACAGAAAGCAGAAAAATCATTCAGGTTTTTCTGTTTTTTTATTATATGGATTAGAATATTCTCCGAATTTCACAAGTGGCGTTACCACGGTATTCAACAATGATAGGGACAACAGTGCGGGACTTGGTGTTGGAAGCGATCAGGAATACGCTGAAACTGCCGGCGGCAAATCAATACCAGTTGA
>JAAYNO010000128.1 GCA_012520855.1 Clostridiaceae bacterium
CAGATCCATAGCAATTGTAAATGTCTGAACCAAATCAATGGCGGAACGCAGTCCAATGCGCCCCTTATAATATATTTCTCTTCTTTTGTTTTTGAGAAATATTCCTTAGTTACTGATACATAATTGATTTTCATAGATTCTACCTGCCTGTCGATGGTTTTAAATCATATTCAGAAAATTTACTCCTCATTATATGTTTAGTTAATGAAAAACAGAACAAAAATATAGCATAAATTGCCATTGCATCTTATGGTATAATAAAAAAGCTTAGAAACAAAGAAAGCAGCCGGGGAGGAATACACATAATATGCTGACAGATATAGAAATTGCACAAAATGCCAAAATGCTTCCAATTGAAAAAATTGCCCAAAAGCTTGGAATAGACCGTTGTGAACTGGAGCTCTATGGTGACTATAAAGCGAAAATAAAGGATTGCGTCTATGATAGAGTAAAAGAAAATCCTGATGGGAAATTAGTCCTTGTAACGGCAATCAATCCGACGCCCGCAGGGGAAGGTAAGACAACGATAACAGTCGGTTTAGGACAAGCACTTGAAAAGATAGGGAAAAAGGCCATAATAGCTTTGAGAGAACCATCCCTGGGACCTGTAATGGGGATCAAGGGCGGAGCAGCAGGCGGAGGATATTCACAGGTTGTACCAATGGAAGACATCAATCTTCACTTTACCGGAGATATGCACGCAATAACTGCCGCAAATAATCTCTTGTCGGCAGCGATAGACAACCACATTCATCAGGGAAACGAGTTAAAAATAGATGCAAGACGCATTGTCTGGAAGCGCTGCATGGATATGAACGACCGTGCCCTCCGTCAGATCGTGGTTGGATTGGGCGGTAAACCAAATGGTTTTCCCAGAGAGGACGGCTTTAATATAACGGTTGCTTCAGAGGTCATGGCAATTTTATGCCTTTCTTCGGATATCAATGATCTAAAAGAACGGCTGGGAAGAATACTTGCGGCTTATGATTTGGAAGGCAAGCCAGTAACTGCGAAAGATCTGCAAGTACACGGCGCGATGACGCTTCTGTTAAAAGACGCAATAAAACCTAACCTTGTTCAAACTCTGGAAAATACTCCGTGCCTTATCCATGGAGGACCTTTTGCAAATATTGCCCATGGATGCAACAGCTTAAAAGCTACCCGTCTGGCATTGAAGCTATCTGATTACGTGGTTACTGAGGCTGGGTTCGGAGCAGATCTGGGAGCAGAAAAATTCTTCGATATCAAGTGCAGATACGGCAAGCTTAAACCCGATGCAGTTGTTCTTGTGGCAACAGTACGGGCTCTTAAATATAACGGAGGAGTAAAAAGGGAGGAGCTCGCCAGAGAAGATATAGGGGCATTGGAGCTCGGAATAGCTAATCTTCAGAAGCATATTGAGAATATAAGGAAGTTCGGTGTTCCTGTACTTGTTGCCATAAACCATTTTTCTACAGATACCAGGCAAGAGCTTGATTTGATCAAAAACAAATGTGCCCAATGGGGAGTAGAGGCAGCTTTAACAAATGTATTTACAGAGGGCGGAAAAGGTGGTATCGATCTGGCAGAAAAGCTCTGTGAACTTGTATCCCGTCAGCCTTCATCCTTTAAACCCCTGTATGATCTGGATTTGTCCATAAAGGAAAAGATAGAGATTATAAACCGTGAAATATATGGCGGTAAGGATGTTGCATTTACAGATAAAGCACTGAAAGAGTTAAAACTAATAGAATCCATGGGCTATGGTGATCTTCCGGTGTGCATGGCAAAGACCCAATATTCTCTTACCGATAATCCGGCCTTACTGGGCCGCCCTGAAGGCTTTACCCTGACGGTAAAGGAAGTGCGCCTATCAGCGGGAGCTGGTTTTGTTGTAGCGTTAACAGGCGAAATAATGACTATGCCTGGCCTGCCCAAAACACCCGGTGCCAACAAGATAGATATCGATGAGAACGGAAGGATAACAGGCCTGTTCTAATGAGTAAAGGGGACGGTCCTCTCCACTCATTTTGGGTAAAGGGGACGGTTAGAAACTGCTGAAAAACTTCGGGTTTTGTCATTCTGAATGGAGCGAAGCGGAATGAAGAATCTTAAAACCCGCATTATCAGCTAATAAGATTCTTCGCTACGCTCAGAATGACATTTAAGGAACGACTTTTTCAGTAATTTCGGAC
>JAAYNO010000129.1 GCA_012520855.1 Clostridiaceae bacterium
GGATATCGGCAATATTAATATGCCCGTATCTGTAAAAGTGCATCTATTTGATGAATTCGGGTGGTACCGCGGAGTAGCCTTCGTCCCTGTTAACCAAGGGATGAAGGCTTTTTATATTTATTATGTTTTAGGAGGATGTAACATGATTATCGTATTAAAATCCGGCGTTGATGAAGCAAAGGTTGATTTATTAAAGAACTGGCTGACTGAAAAGGGTCTAGTCATCTCTCCTATTTATGGAGCCGAGAAAACAGTTCTCGGTCTGGTTGGAGATACATCTCATCTTTCGGTTGATGAAGTAAGCATGCATGAGGCTGTAGAAAAGGTTTTAAAGGTACAGGAGCCTTACAAAAAGGCCAACCGAAAATTCCATCCGGAAAACACTGTTATAAAGGTTGGCAATGTTCTGGTAGGCGGCAAAGATTTAGTTGTAATAGCCGGTCCTTGCTCTGTTGAATCCGAGGATCAGATTATTCAAATAGCCCATCAGGTCAAAAATTTCGGAGCCAGTATACTCCGCGGCGGAGCTTTCAAACCCAGAACTTCTCCTTACGCATTCCAGGGTTTGAGGGTTGAAGGGCTCATGCTGTTGAAAAGAGCCGGGGAGGCCGCTGGACTGCCAATAGTCTCTGAAATCACAAATCCCACCTATCTGGAAATATTCGATCAGTATGTGGATCTCATTCAGGTAGGTGCCAGAAACATGCAGAACTTTGAGCTTTTGAAGGAATTAGGGAGAATAAAGAAACCTATACTTTTAAAGAGAGGCTTTGCCAATACTCTCGAAGAGCTTCTGATGGCATGTGAATACATTATGAACGAGGGCAACCAGAATGTTATTTTATGTGAAAGAGGTATCCGGACCCACGAAACATACACCCGCAATACCCTTGACTTAAGCGCTGTTCCCGCACTGAA
The DNA here is from genome assembly GCA_012520855.1 of Clostridiaceae bacterium. GTDB lineage: Bacteria > Bacillota > Clostridia > DSM-8532 > DSM-8532 > DTU059. The sequence goes on from JAAYNO010000129.1 coordinate 919, forward strand.
GCGTATGAGCCATCTTCCTGTATTGGTTGATCCAAGCCATGGCAGCGGTCTTTCCTGGATGGTGGAGCCACTATCAAAAGCCGCTATTGCCGCAGGCGCTGACGGAGTCATCATCGAGGTCCATAATAACCCCAGTAAAGCTCTTTCTGACGGACCGCAATCTATTACCCCCTCGGAGTTTTCCTACATTATGCCAAAACTCAGAGAATACGCTTATCTTGAAGGAAAACATATATCGATTCCCCATACCGTTGCTTATGCCGGAACTCCGGGATCTTTTGCCAATGAAGCTGCAGAAAAACTTTATCCCACTTATGTTTTGACTGGTTTGGAAAGGTTTGAGGATGTATTTGATGCCGTTCTGAATAAAAAAGTGGAAATTGGTGTGGTGCCGATAGAGAATTCACTGGCGGGCAAGGTAATGGATGTTATTAAACTTTTGGAAAATGACAGACTGGAGATCACAGACAGGATCAAGCTGCCTATAAGGCAAATGCTCGTCGCTCCTGCCGGAACCGAGTTATCCAGTGTCCGCAAAATATACTCTCATGAGAAGGCTTTTGAGCAATGTAAAAAATTCCTATCTACTATGTCCGACTGCAGGCTTATCACCTATTCCACAACATCTGCCGCCGCTTCAGCAGTAGCCGCTCTCAATGATAAATACTCGGCGGCAATAGCCAGCGAAACCGCAGCCCGCCTTAACCGTCTTGAAATAATCAAGGATTCGATCCAGGATGAGGAGGATAACTATACTGAATTTGTGGTGTTCAGGGTAAAAAAGTAAACTGTACGGACGATAAAATATCGACTGGATCAAATGGTCGCCCATACAGAATTCTTCGTTAGCTCCCCAGAGTGACATGTAGACTGCGGGGTCCAAAATGAGTAGAAAGGACCGTCCCCGTTACTCAGGGGTTCAAAATGAGTAAAAAGGACCGTCCCCGTTACTCATTAATGAACTAAATTTTGCATATTGCGTCTAATATTTATAATAATACTTATAAACAAGTATACAGGAGGAAGTATGAGAAGATTTTTAGTATTTTTTTTGGTTCTCTCACTGTTGATGATCTCTGCTGCCTGCAGTACACAGCCTGCATTTGATTCAGTCAATGTCAGCTCCTATGTAGTTGACGGAAACAACCAGTTCGCATTTGACATTTTTAAGACTCTCAATACTGAGGATACGGATAAAAACATATTCATCTCTCCGTTAAGCATTTCATCAGCGCTCACCATGACCTATAACGGAGCCGAAGGCTATACAAAGGAAGCCATGGAGGATACTCTGGGGTTTAAGGGCATTGACAGGGCTTTGGTAAACGAAAGTTTTAAAAATCTGTTTGCTCACATAAAAAAGTTGGATAAGAAAATAGAACTCAATATCGCAAACTCTATCTGGATAAGAAAGGGACAGCAAATCAATAAGGATTTCATCAACAATAATGAGCAAAAATTTAACGCCAGGGTAAGCTCTCTTGATTTTTCGGATCCTGCTTCGGCTGACATAATTAATAAATGGATCAATGAAGAAACAAGAGGCAAAATTGAAAAGATGGTGTCCCCGCCCATAGATCCCGGTGTCGTCATGTATCTGATCAATGCTATTTATTTTAAAGGTAAATGGACTAATCAGTTTAATCCTAATAATACAAGGGATTGGATCTTTCAATCATATGACGAAGGCGAACAAACTGTTGAAATGATGTCCCGCAAAGATGAATATGAGTTTATTAGGGGCAAGGATTTTAAGGCAATCAGGCTTCCCTACGGAAATGGAAAAACCTCAATGAACATCATTCTGCCCGATGAGGGTGTTGATATTAATGAATTTATAAACAAGTTCGACAGAAAAGACTGGTACAGCATCAGAAGCTCTTTAAAAGAAACCGAAGATGTAGAGGTAAAAATCCCTAAATTTAAGATGGAGTACGGAATAAAAAACCTTAATGATAGCCTTAAATCTCTGGGAATGGAGGACGCTTTCAGCGGAAATGCTGATTTTTCAGGCCTCAGCAGTGGCTTGTTCATCAGCAGTGTTACTCATAAGGCTGTGATCGAAGTCAATGAGGAAGGCAGTGAAGCCGCTGCGGCTACTGTTGTTGCGATGCTTTCTGCAGCAGTTCAAAAGGAACCGATAACCTTTATAGCAGACAGACCGTTTATTTTCCTGATAACTGAGGATATTACAGGAACAATATTGTTTATGGGAAAAGTATTAAGTATCTGATCTTTTATGGTATATTTTTCACTTCTTGTACCAATAATATGTAAAAAGTACGAAAGGAGTGAGCTTATGGCCAAGAATCAGCCACCAAATAACCCTAATTCCAATTCTAATACGAAACAATCAAAAACCGGCGAAAATGAAAAGCGTATGAATCAAGTACCTAACAGCAAAAACCCAAAAGTACCCGGTAATCAAACACCCTATCGCTAAGACTTTGTATTTACCAGATGAATAATTTTCGTCTTATTGAAAAAAATAAATACAGACGATAGGAAGTATCAAATGAAAAAAGCGCCCTGAAAATTCACTAAATGTCGAAGTAATGACTAAACAAATATACGTAGTTGGGATGGGCGCACCAAGCAAAAAAGGGTATCGGCTTTTGCCGGAACCCTTTTCTTTTCATAAAAAAAACACGGGCATTTTTAAACTGCCCATGTTTAGTAAATCTTTAGTAATACCTGTTATCATCGTGATCTTTGGGAATGGGTCTCTTTATGATCGTGCTTATACCGGCGATAATCAAGGCACCACCTGCAATATATTTAAAATATCCGCCAAAATGCCCTAAAGTAAATATCGAAAAGAACACCAGCGATATTCCTCCAAGTATAAATATTGGTACCAGCAGCCCGGTCTTGCGATTATCATCCGCAATATACAGCAGGAATAATCCCACAGCCGGAGCCATAATAAATCCGGGCCATAATATACCCCACAGGTTCAAGAGTTCTGAGAAAAAGCATGTCGCCGTAATAGTAAAAAGAACGCCTATAGGCACCAGTAAACCCGGACTTCTTTCACCGAACAGATAAAGAAGGAAAAGCCCGACTGCCGGTGCAGCAATAAAAGCAGGCCAAATATAACCATACAAAAAGGGAAACATATCTCTGATCAAGAGAGTTGCTCCTATCGTAAGCAATGTTCCTGCCGGAACCAGAAATCCGGTTCCATGTGGTCTTTTGGTAAAGTACCCCAGGAAGAAAAAGAAGGATATCATAATAATGATGGTTGGCCAGGTAAGCCTAAAAATCCATGAAAAATTCAGAAATCCAATATCTCCGAATATGGCCAGGATACCGAAAATAACAAGTACTGCGCCTACTATATATTTTGAACTATTTCTCATTTCAAACGCCTCCGTTTGCTTTTCTACTATGAATTATACCTGACCAATATGATAAAACAATAGGGCGGCAATTAGAATTAGATTAGAATTAAGGTAAAATTTATTTAACTGATCATAGTATCAGCATTGCATCCCCAAAGCTGAAAAAACGGTATTTTTCGTTGATCGCCTCCTGATAAGCGCTCATAATCCTGTCTTTTCCCGCAAAAGCACATACCAGCATAATCAGCGTAGATTCAGGAAGATGAAAATTAGTCACCAGAGCATCAACTACTTTATAGGCATAACCCGGGTATATAAAAATATCAGTTTCCCCTTCCCCAGGAAAAACCTTTCCGTCACTATATGAAGAGGTTTCAAGTACGCGTACGCTGGTTGTGCCCACAGCGACAACACGATTGCCGTTTGCCTTTGCTCCATTGATTATTTCACAGGCTTCAGGGCTTATATAATAATATTCCTTATGCATATGATGATCAAGAATATTTTCAGTCTTAACAGGTCTGAAGGTTCCCAGTCCAACATGAAGTGTCAATTCGGCTATATTTATACCCTTAAGCTTAAGCTCATCAAACACCTCATCTGTAAAATGGAGGCCTGCTGTAGGTGCCGCCGCAGAACCGTCGATCTTTGAGTAAATCGTCTGGTATCGCTCTCTGTCTTCAAGAGTTGCATGAATATACGGCGGAAGAGGTATGATGCCAACTTTGTCAAGAACCTCCTCAAACACCCCTTCATAAAAGAACTTGACGATTCGGTTGCCTTCATCGCCTATTCTGAGGATCTCGGCCTTTAATTGTCCGTTTCCAAAAACGAATCTGCTGCCCGGTCTTGCGATTTTTCCCGGTCTTAGAATAACTTCCCATATATCAGCTTCGATTCTTTTAAGCAGTACAAACTCTATTTTTCCTCCGCTTTTTTCTTTCTCGCCTAAAAGACGCGCAGGTATCACCCGGGTATTGTTTATAACAAGACAATCTCCCGCAGAAAGATACCCGGGCAGGTCTTTAAAATGCTTATGTGCCAATGTTCCGGTATTTCTGTTTAATACCAGAAGCCTTGACATATCCCTTTTTTCGGCAGGACTCTGGGCAATTAGATCATCGGGCAGGTCATACCAGAAATCCTTCAGCTTCATAATAACCTCGTTAATAGTGTATTGCTCCGCTCAATAAATCTGGCCATCGCTTCGGGCTCAAGCTGTCTGTGGTTAAGCAGAGCAAGATCATATACATGGCTTGCAGCAAAAATAGCGTCTTCTTTCCTATTCTCCTCATCATAAAGGTCTGCTATTCTCTTGACCATCTTGTTATTGCTGTTAAGAATCAAGGTCTCTTCATTCGGGAACATATCCGCATTAAAGGCTCCTCCGAAGGAACGACTCATCTCCCTGAAGCGCCTGGATTCTTCGGAAAGAAGTATTACAGCGGGAGTTGATTCATTCTTCAAACCCTCCACCTTTACTATGAGCTTTTCTGCTCCTGTAGCTTCTTTAAGAATTTTTTCAAGCTTCTCCTGCAGTTTTTTGTTGTCTTCTTCAGCACTTTCGCTATCCTTCATGTTATCGATAATATCCGAATCGACACGCAGGAATTTAACATCCTTCTCCTGCATCTCCATAAAGCTTATAAAGTGGGTATCGATCATAGTATTAAGAATAACAGCGTCCATGTTATTGTCCTTGAACATACGTATATATTGAGCCTGCTGTTTTTCATCATTCACATAATATATCTTCTTATCCGGACTGTTTGCAAGGTACTCTTCCTGAGTAACATATTTGTCGTTAATAGTCTTATATATGATAATGTTTTTGACCCGTTCAAAAAACTTCGTCTCTCTCATGCAGCCATACTTGACGAAAGGATTGATATCCTCCCAATATTTTTCATAGTTTTCTTTATCCTTCTTATAAAGAAGCTGGAGCTTATCGGCCACTTTCTTGGTGATATGAGCCGATATCTTATCTACATATCCTTCATTCTGTAAAAAGCTTCTGGATACATTCAAGGGCAAATCAGGGCAGTCCAGGCAGCCTTTTAACAATAGCAGGAATTCAGGAATCACTTCTTTAATATTATCAGCCACGAAAACCTGGTTATAGAATAGCTTTATCTTGCCCTCCAGGGTTTCGAATTCATGCTTGAGCTTGGGGAAATAGATGATGCCCTTCATGTTAAAGGGATAATCCATGTTGATATGAATCCAGAACAACGGGTCGTTAAAATCCTGGAAGACTTCATGGTAAAAGCTTTTATATTCTTCATCTGTACAATCCCTTGGGTTTTTGAGCCAAAGAGGGCTTGTATTGTTTATGGGCTTGTCCTCTTTTTTATCCTTTTCCTTCTCATCCTTCTTTTCATTCTTCTCTGTCAAATAAATCTCATATTGCAAAAAGGCAAAATATTTTCTTAGTATTTCGCGAAGCTTCCAGATATCAAGAAACTCCCTGGAGTCATCAGAAATAAATAATGTTACGGTAGTACCTAAATCCTTTTTATCAGATTTAGTCATGGAGTATTCAATATCGCCTGAGCTTTCCCATTGTACAGCATCTGCTCCCTTCTGATACGACAAGGTATCGATCCTAACCTTGCTGCTTACCATAAAGGATGAATAAAAACCCAACCCGAAATGACCGATGATTTGCTGATCATCTGTTTTATCCTTATATTTTTCAATAAAATCCTTAGCACCGGAAAAAGCAATTTGGTTTATATACTTTTTAACCTCATCACCGGTCATACCAATACCGTTATCAGAAATAGATATCGTTCCTGCTTCTTTGTCGGCCGAAACCTCTATTCTCGGCTTATATCCTTCGGGCAATTCAGCTTCACCGATATCAGCCAGTTTCTTTAGCTTGCTTATTGCGTCAGAAGCGTTTGATATCAATTCTCTCAAGAAAATGTCCTTTTCCGAATACAGCCATTTTTTTATGATTGGAAAAATATTTTCTGTTTGTATCGATATATTCCCTTTTTCATTGACCATTTGTATAAAAACCTCCCTATTACTTTCCTTATGATATATTAATATCATGGTCAGAGAATGTCAATAGAAGCAGTTTGACTTCCGCCAGACTGGTTCATTTGAAATATCCAGCGGATAAAAGCGGCTATGGCATAAACCATAACCGCTTTGTCTGCAGTTTGAGCATCTCCCATAGCGAGAGTGCTAATGCTTATAATAATATTTTTATTGTACAGCTAAACGGCCTCAGTATCCGTTTGCTTATCGTCATATTCAAGATCATCCAATAGCCTTAACTGTGATTTAATGGTGCTCTCAATTTTAGCCCTGTATGCATTGAGTTCCCGTCTGATCCTTTCATATTCAAACTTAACGCCCAAAACCTCTTTATGCGCTTCATCAACTATTTGCTGTGCTTTAAGCTCAGCTTCCTTCACTATATTTTCTGCGCTTTCCCTTGCATTGGAAATAATCTCTTCGCTGGTCTGCTGGGCTATAATCAAGCTGTTATGTAAATTGTTTTCTATTGTCTTATAATACTTGACCTTGTCCTGAGTATCTTCCAGCTTTTCTTTAAGCTTCGAGTTCTCTTTGATCATTTCGGATAGATCCTCAACAACCTTTAAGAGTACATCCTCCACCTGAAGAATATTATATCCCATCACAGATTTTTTAAAGGCAATGTTTTGAAGATCATTCGGAACAAAATTCACAAATACACGCCCCCCATCAATATAGTAAAATTCAAATCAGCCTTTTTAACAATATGTTAATAAGGTAAAGCAGAAAAATCAAAAACAATGGTGAAAAATCAAATTTTAACGGTTTATTATCTTTCTTTGCAAGTAATTTTCTAATAGGTTCCAAAAGGGGCTCTGAGATACTTAAAAGAAATCTGAATGGCCAGCAATCCCTTCTTATGAGCCTGAATTCACAAGCAACCCTAAATACAAGCACGACCTGTATCACGTTTATAACCGAACGTAGAGCTATTATAAACGCCTGCACTATGCCCATGATTTATTTGACCCAGGAAAATACACCTTTGTTTCTCATCTCGTCCTTTAAATCGCCTGTAATTTCTATGGACGCAGGCGTTGCAAGAAATATTCCGCTTGATATTTTCTGAATATCTCCGTCAAGGCAATAAACAGCGCCGCTCAAGAAATCCACCATTCTTTGAGCAAGAGGGGTATCAACACCTTCCACATTCATGATAACAGGCTTATTTGATTTGAGATGATCACAAAGCTCACGAGCTTCAAGAATATTCTGAGGTGAAAGAACAACAACCTTCAGATTATTATTGTTGTTCATGTTCAGAACCTTGCCCTGAGGGTTCTTCCTGTGAGAAACGCCTCTTTCGAATCTATGGTGCGGAGTATTATCAATTATGTCATCTTCGTATATGTCTTCTTCTCCGTCCACATTTGTTTCCCAACCCACAAAATCAAGGACTTTCTCCAGCAATCCTGCCATAGTATCTTCCTCCAGTTTTCATTCGTAAAAATTTCGTCAGCCCAGATGGCTAATAAACTCGCTCTCCATACAATGCGCTTCCGATCCGTACAATAGTTGAACCTTCCTCAACGGCTATTGTATAATCACCGCTCATACCCATGGAGAGTACTTCCATACTGATATTTTCTACCCTTTCCCTTGCCATGTCAACCGATAATTTTTTTAATTTTTTGAATATATGCCTAACATCCCCTGGTTCCTCAGTATACGGGGCTATTGTCATTAGACCCTTCACACTGATATTACCCATTTTTGAAAGGCTTAACAAAAAATCTTTTAAATTTTCGGATTCAATTCCGGCCTTCGTACTTTCTCCCGACACATTGACCTGAACAAGTACAGGGAAAACATAATCAATTTTTTGTCCTCTGGCCTGTAAGGCTTCGGCTAGTGATATTCGGTCCAGCGAATGTATCAGAGAGATTCGCTGATCAAGGTACTTGACCTTATTGGTCTGAAGCCTTCCAATAATATGCCAGAAGCAATCTCTCTTAATAATATCGGATTTCCTGATGTATTCCTGAACCCTATTCTCACCAAAATGTGTGATACCAAAGTCATAGGACCTCTGCATAGTCTCAACATCAACAGTTTTTGTTACGCCTACAAGCAATATCTCATCCGGATTCCTTCCTGCCCTGCTGGCAGCTTCCGCGATCTTCTGTTTTACATGCTTGATATTTAACTGCAAATCATGATCATTAATCACTTGTCTATCACTTGACCTTCCACTATGTTTTTGGGATTTACAAGATAGATGTCAAAAATATTTACGCTATTTTCTGTATCGGTTGTATCAATATTGTCTATTATAGCGTAATTATCCTGACGGGCTGCTATTTGCACACGCACAAACTTAACCTTGTTCATCCTTAATATAGCAAGATCAGCAGTGTCGTCAACCTCATTAACATTGAAAAGACTTCTGATCGGAACTTTCATTCCGGTTATGCTTTTAATGAAAAGGTTTCCTTTTACCGACCTGTGATCCATAGTGCTTTCTATATGTTTTGTCATACTGGCGGTAAATATTTGAAAGTCCTTGTTTTTATCTCCTATTTTCTCGATGGTGACCGGGATTCTCTCTTCAATACCTTCAACTTCTATTTCGAAGGAGATTTCTTTTTCATTAAGCCTGGCCTTCTCATATAATACTGATATCTCAGCCCCCTGTTTTTCCGGGATTCTGAAAGTGATCCAGCATTTATCGTTTGATATTATTTTTCCGAAAAGCTCATTCTCCTTAACGCTGATTTCGGCAGGAGTGAGTGATTTTTCTGCATTGATTGGTTCTGTTACAGCTTTCTCAATATCCTCCAGAGTAATACTGTATCGGTTTTCTTGCGTATATTTTTCCTCAGAACCATCACATTTATATAAAACTACTCCGGATTTCGATGATACTATACTTTCAACAGATTTCTGCACATTGCTCCTGAGTCTTTCAAGCTCTTTTTTTTCTTCTTTCAATTTATCTTTAAGCACGTCATTTTCGAGCATATACCTTGCTCTGACTTCTAAAACCCTGTCAACGCTGCCTCTTATATCTTCTGCCTCACTTAAGTCACCTGAGTTCGACAAGTCTGTGAGCCTTTTGATCTGCGTTTCAATAGCAGCTTTCCATAATTCGCGTTGCGTGCCTGAAGCACTGTCAAATTCAGATACAACGCGTTTTAATATATCGATTTCCATTTGTCTGTAATTTTCAACTACATCACGCATATTTGATTGAATAAATGACGCTACTTCCCTGCTCTTTGCCACACGCTCTCCATTATTGATGGTTGGTATTATGATTCCTGTTCCCGGAGATTTAAGCGTGGTTTCGTTTCTGATAAGTATTCCTTCCAGGGGAGCTTTGACCTCCAGTGTGGCTGTTCTTACAACACCTATTTCATGATTCACAGAAAAAAGCCATTTCCATATTGCCGGAATATAAACAAGCATCAGGATAAAGCCCAGAAGACCCAAGAGCCTTCTGCGATTACGCTTCTTCTTTCTTCTTCTTTTTCTTTCCTCAAGCTCGTTGGTCATAGGTATAAAACTCCATTATCAACAAGTTCCTGCACTGCACACATTACGCCAAGCTTAACATGCTCATACACCAGACCGCCCTGCATATAAACTGTATAAGGGGCACGAATAGGTGCATCAGCGCTGAGTTCGATCGATGAGCCCTGTATAAAAGCTCCGGCAGCCATTATTACCGGTGAATCATATCCAGGCATGTCCCAGGGTTCTGGTCTAACGTAAGAATCGACAGGTGAACCCTTTTGGATCCCCTGACAGAAGGCAATTACCTCATTTTCATTATTGAACCTTATTGCCTGAATTATATCGCACCGTGGATCGAATGGTCCCGGATGTGTAGTAAACCCAAGGTTTTGCATTAATTGGGCGGTAAAAACAGCTCCCTTTAAACTTTCCGCCACTACATGGGGAGCAAGGAAAAAGCCCTGGAACAACAGCCGATTTTGTCCCAAAGTGGCACCGACCTCCCGGCCTAAACCCGGAAGCGTCATCCTGTAAGATATTTTCTCGATCAAATCTTTTTTACCGGCTATATATCCTCCCGAGGGCACGATACCGCCTCCCGGATTTTTAATTAGAGAACCAGCCATAATATCTACGCCCACTTCGGTAGGCTCCCTGTCCTCTACAAACTCACCATAGCAATTGTCCACCATCACGAAAACATCATGCTTTTCAGCCTTTACCAGCTTAACAACTCTTTCGATTTCATCTATTGTTAAAGCAGGGCGCCAGGCATAGCCTCTTGAACGCTGGATAAAAACAAGCCTGGTTTTATCATTGATTGCTTTTTTTACTGAATCATCGTCAATAATTCCATCTTTGAGCTCTACCTGTGAATAAGTTATGCCATAGTCCTTTAACGAACCGTCACCTTCCCGTCCTCTGATTCCTATTACCTCTTCCAGAGTATCATATGGTTTGCCTGTTATAGAAAGGAGTTCATCTCCGGGACGCAAAATACCGAACAGACACAGGGATAAAGCATGAGAGCCGCAGGTTATGCTATGTCGGACCAGAGCATCCTCAGACCCGAAGGCATGGGCAAAAACGGCATCGAGAATTTCTCTTCCCCTGTCGTTATAGCCATATCCGGTAGTTCCGGAGAAATGCGTATCACTGAGCTTCTCCATCTGCATGGCGCGAATAACCTTAAGCTGGTTTTGCTCCCTGATGGATTCAATATGAGAAAAGCTTTTTTTAACAGCCTCTTCTGCTTCCTTTACCTTATTGATTATTGATGGACTGATATTAAACTCATTAAAGTTATTTCTTTTGTTCTCCATAATAACCTCTGTATCTTCCTCATTCGTATATGGCCTTTAAGCAAAGATCCTTCGCTGAGTTAAATTTATTAACATCAATTTTTTAGCCATCATAAATATATCCTATATATTATCTATCGGTTCTTTAGTATCCTGATTTTCCTTTTTTTCAAGCTCTATGGCTTTCTCTTTGGCTTCCAACTCGGCCAGATAAGCTTCAACCTCTTCTTTCTTTACGGTGCTTGTATTCCAAAAGCGCAGTGTAAGCGAGTATCTCACCATATATAAAGCTTTTTCAAGATCACCCTTTTTTTCAAGAACCCTGGCATAGTTATAGAACGCTTCGGGGAAATTGGGCTTGTTTTTAATCACGTCTTTATATGTTTCAAGGGCATTGTCATAATCGCCTAAAAGGAAGTATGTGTAGCCTAAATTGTCCAATATAATAGTGCTGCTGCTATTGAAATCCCTGGCTTTAAGGTTGAATTCCAGAGCTTTATTGTAATCGCCCTTCTCAATGTAGAGGAAGCCAAGGGTGGCATAAACATTAGTATTCTCATAGGTTATCAAAAGCTCTTCAAGCTCTTTGATTGCCTCGTCTATTTTTCTTTGTTTCCAGAGTACCAGCGATTTTGTAACTAACAATGATTTTTTGTCGGCCTCGGTCACTGCACATTCGATTGCTTTATCGATCTCGACTGCGGCATCCTCGGTATATCCCATCTTGACAAGGAAAAAGGCATATGTTCCGCGAACCTTCGGATTTTTTGGTGCACTTGACACGGCAGTCTTTAAATCAGCCAAAACGCCTTCGAAATCACCTTTTTGATATTTTTTGCCGGCTCTGTTCTGATAAATGATTGACCTGTTAAGATATAAATAGACAAGGGCAAGAGCGATCAGTAATCCGACTCCCGCAGCCGGCCCCAGATATGTGTACGCAACATAAACCAAAGCAGCGGGTAGAATAACACGAGCAATTGAAACTAATGGGTTTGACATGTAAATAACTCCTTTGTGCTATTAAGTTAAGATAATATTAACATTATTCCATAACCATTTCAATTCTAAGCGGAAATATATACTAGAGGTGAGATGTGGAATGTGGAGGTTAGAGGTTAGAGGTTGGAGGTTAGAGGCAAGAGGTAGGAGGCGAGATTTGGGAGATGAAAGGTGGGAATAGATTTTGGTTGTCATCCTGAGCAAAGTTAAGGATTTTAAAGATTCTTCGTCGCTCCGCTCCTCAGAATGACATATGGGAGTCGTTCCCTACTCAGAATGACATATGGGAGTCATTCCCTACTCAGAATGAGATGTGGAAGGTGGGAGGTCAATCGGAAAATATATTTTGAATCTTGTGCCTTCGCCCGGTTTACTCGCAACTTTTATACGTCCGCCATGTCGCAGAACAATAATCCTGGCTATTGAAAGACCCAGCCCATGACCACCTTTATCCCGTTCTCTTGAAGCATCAACTCTGAAGAATCTGTCAAATATATTAGGTAATTGTTCTTCGGGAATTCCTATTCCGTTGTCCCTGACGGTCACTACTGCGTAATTGTCCTCAATAGTCAGCTTGATTGTAATAATTTTGCCCGTCTCCGTATATTTGAGCGCATTATCGACAAAAATCCTCAGTGCCTGCTTTATCCTGTCCCTATCTCCATCCAGCATGATTTCCGGTTCGACGTGGCTTTCTATATTATGATTTGTCTCAAGTAAAATTGTTTCTCTGATGAGTTCCCCGATCAGTTCACTCATGTTGAATCTGCCTTTTACAAGCACCAAAGTATCTTTATCGTTTCTTGCGATAAACAAAAGCTTTTCAACCAGGTCTTGCATGTTTTCCGACTCTTTCTTTATTGCCTGGATGGATTCCTGCAAAATGTCCTTATCATCTTTGCCCCAGCGATCAAGCATTCTCGCATAGCCCTGAATTACCGATATAGGCGTACGCAGTTCATGGGAAGCATCGGATACAAATTGGTTTTGCTTTTCATAGGCTTTTTCTATTCTATCCATCATTCGATTGAAGGTAAGGGCAATCTCAATAAGCTCATCTGTCGAATCGTTTACATTGAGCCTCAGATTCAGGTTTTGGGAAGATATATTGTTTGCTTTTTCTGTGAGTTCATCAAGAACACCGAATGCTTTTCTTGTAAGATAACTTCCCCTTAAATAGATCGTCAGGGTTGAAACAGCAAAAAGAAGGATCGCTAATGTCCCTATTACTGTTATTTCGATAAGCAAAATAGTAATATCGTTATAAACGATCAGCCCAAGACTGAGATTTTCAACAAAGAGACCTTTTTTATATAAAAAATACACCCTGTTGTTTATTACCTGGACATCAACATATTCAATGATTTTCGGTTCTATAGTATCTGGCCTGAAGGATGATGCCAAAATTTCACCCTGACTGTTTATAAGGGTAACTCTGGCCTCATTTATTGAATTCACCTTGTCAATGAGCCCTTCGGCGGTGGTTTGTCTGTCTATAGCATCTAAAGAAGGCTTCGATTCATTATATATAGAAAAAACAGTAACACCTAATACAAACATAAAAATAGCCACCAAAGATATGGCAAGCCAAGTGACAAACATTTTGGTGTATATGGAAGAAATCCTTGATGCAAGGGATGAATTTAGCTTTTTAGTTGTTTCTTTACTCCTGGCTTTCAAAAATATACCCTACCCCGCGTATTGTTTTGATATAGTTGATGCCAAATCTTTGATCGATTTTACTTCTCAGATACCTGATATATACATCGGTTACGTTTGTATCGCCGATAAAATCATATCCCCAGACATTTTCAATAAGCTTTTCCCTGTCTAAAACTATTCCTCTGTTTTCCATCAAGTAAAGAAGCAAATCATATTCTTTTTTTGATAGCTTTATTTCTTCACCATCGAAGGTGACCTTGTGCTGCATCTTATGCAGAACGAGCTTTCCAGCAGTAATATTGCCATCCGAACTGTCCTTCTCTGCATTGGCTTTTCTCTTTAAAGCCACTCTGATTCTTGCAAGAAGCTCTTCTATAGCAAAGGGCTTCGTAACATAATCATCGGCTCCGCTGTCAAGACCTGTGACCTTGTCAGATATATCATCCTTAGCTGTAAGCATTATTATAGGGATATCAGAGAATTTTCTGATTCTTCTGCAGACCTCTATTCCGCTCATCAAAGGAAGCATGAGATCAAGAATTATAAGGTCTATATCGCCTTTCTGTGCTTTTTCCAAGCCACTTCTGCCGTCATATGCTATCTCGACCTCGTAGCCCTCATGCTTAAGCTCAAGCTCCAGAAAACGTGCTATTTTGCTTTCATCCTCCACAACCAGAATACGTTCTGCCATTATATTAACCTCCGGGCAATCACATTAGCGCCTGAGAAAGCAAGGAATGATCCGAACCTTCCGACGGCGCTTATCTATTCTGCATAGTTTAAATGTCTTCATTACTTAAGTTTGGCAGCCGCCAAACTTATTCTATTGTATACTCTTTATATCCCTCATCATCGTCAGTATCCGGTTTTTGTTTATCCGGGACCAAAGATCCGGATATTTCCGGTAAAGCAGATGTTTTGCCTCCATTTACCGGTGTCTCACCTGTATCTTCTGTTTTGGTTTCAGTATTGCCGGATCGAGCCTTGGAAGAATTCTTATTGCCGCTTGATTCCTTCATTTTTTCATTAATATTTCTAAATATATTATTAACATTAACATTTTGGCTTTTTACATCCCGTACCGAAAATTTATAGCCCAATACCAAAAGCAGTATTCCTAATATAAGGACAGGTACCCACAATGGTATAAAAAGAATCAGTAAAATCACAGGAACCGAAAACAGGGTCGAATTCTTATCCTCAATGAAAATCCTGGTGTCAAAACCTTTTTGAAGGATATCGGCGAAATTCTTTCCGAAGTCCTCCTGCTGTTTTTTGTTTTGATGACTATGGGACTTATTTGGTTTTGACCTCTCAAAATCTATAATGGCATCAAGTATATCACCGTTATTCTTCTCAAGATAATATTTAGCATCCTCATAACTTGAATGGGTGCGTTTTCTGAATTCATCTATCTGTTCTATAGTGATCATTTTCTCACCTCCATATCAAAGCAGCTATACTCTGTAGTGCAACCGTATTAGTGACTCTCTCTTGCTTTGTTTTTAATTCTTTCAACAATGTTCTCCACATTTATATTGGGGTCGGGTATCTCCTGAAAAGTGAACTTGTACCCCATAATCAGCATTATGATTGCTGCAAACACAAGTATATGCCAAACAGGACCCAAAGCTATCAATATTATTAACGGTATATGGAAGGCTTTAAAATTTTTATCGGTAATAATCAGCTTTATGTCAATAAGTTTTTGAACAATTCTCATTAAACCGTATAAAAACCTGCTCGCACCAACATGGATCCTATTCTGGTTATGATGACCTGTCTTTTCTTTTTCGAAAGCAACGATCGCTTCCAGCAGATCTCCATTAAACCTTTCAAGGTAATATTTTGCTTCCTCATAGCTTGCGTTTGTCCTTCTTCTGAACTCATCGATCAACTGAATATTCATATATGTGCACCTCCGCTTATTTTTGCACCTTAGTTTTACATATCTTATTGTATGGTGCAATTATTAGGTGCTCATATCAGATAAATTAGAGTTCAATTAGAAACCATTTGTAGATCAATTAACTATTCGTATTATAAATAACAGACCGACATTGACATGTCAATAAAATCATGCATTAAAAAGTATAAACATCATGCTCAAATAAAAAGGATGCTTATGCTCAGGCATAAACATCCATTTTAAACGATTCTCAGTTATCTTTTGATCATGCTTTTTTAGCAGCAGCCTTCTTAGGAATCTTCAAAGCAGCTACTAATACCAGTGTAATAACGCAACCCACCGCAGCGACAATAAACGAGTATGTAACGGACAAGTTATTTGATAATATCTGGAATATGAGCGCTGATGCACCAAAACCAACCATCACACAGCCGTAATTGAATCCCATATGCTTTGTGCCGAACAAGTCTGCTGCCGTTGCTGCATATACACTTGCCGAGCCTCCGAAGCTGAATGCTATGGCTGTAATGCAAACTAAAAACAACACACCTTGTGCAAATATCATGACCAGTGCCGCTGCCAGTGTTATCAAAGAAATCGTAGCAATGCCCGCTTTTCTGCCGACATAATCTGAAAACCATGAGATAAGCAGACGTCCGCTGGCACTGGCTACTCCGGTAAGCATTACCCCAAAAGTTGCCATGCTTTCCGTAAGTCCCCGTTCAATCCCCAGGGATATAAACAGCGGATTTAGTATAAAATACGCTGGTAAAAGAAAAAACATGGAAAATGTAAGCAGGTAAAACTCTTTCGTTTTAAGCATCTCTCCGGTTGTATATTGCTTTTGAGTACTTGCAGAAGTGCTGCCCTGCTGCTTTGCTTCCGGATTTGCCAGAAATAATGAGCAAACTGAGCATATGACGATAAAAAGAACTCCAAAGAATATAAAGGTCTTTGGTACACCCCAATTTGCCAAAAGCATTTTAGTCAAAGGCGCAAACAAGACAAGGGAAAATCCGAAAGCGCCTACCATCATCCCCGTGGCAAAGCCGCGCCTGTCCGGAAACCACTTCTGCACCACAGACACAGTAGTGGTATAAACACATCCGACACCAAATCCGCCGATAATACCGTAGAAAATATATATCAGCCACGGTGAAGACTGAGGGATAAAAGCGCTTAAAACCATTCCCAAGCCTAATAGAATACCTCCTGAAAGCGCAACCGGCGAAGGAGAATATTTATCCTGCATACGTCCGCCAATAATAATACCCAGAACAAATGTAGAAAGCATAATCGAGGAAGTTATGGCCGCACTGGCCGGATCCCAGGAAAGATGTGTTGATACAGGTCCTCTGAACACGCTCCACATGTAAATTATGCCTGCACATAGCTGTATGATCATTCCCATTGCAAGAATCAGATACCTGTTTTTGACTGCTACCTTCATAACCGTACTACTCCTTAACATATTAATTGTTTTCACTTAATAGCTCCCGCCGTCCTACTGAATACATTTCCTTGAGCTATATATACTTTAGACTCTACCGTATTTTAACATATTATTATGACGCATACAACTTTATGTGTATTATTCTGTTCAATAAGTGATTTGACCGTCATTTAACATTTTCATTGCTTAGTAATTTGTGATAAGGACTTCTTCGCTCTGTCCTTTTCTGGTATTGTGCGATGAATTTGAGTAGTTATGATCAAGATAATGGACATTATATTTTTTTGCCCAATTTATCAGTATCGAATTCTCATCGCCCTTGTGGGTAAGGACATTAGACAATGCGAATCTGATCCCGCGGCCATTCAGTGTATCCAGAAGATTTAACAATTTATTTTCCTGTTTGACGTTCCAGTCCTTGAATCCTCTGTTTCCGTCATTATAGGAACCGGTCGTTATCAGATAAGGCGGATCGCAGTATACCAGGTCGGCATCGTCAAACGCATCAAAACTGAACTGGTCAAACTCGCAAGCCGAAAATATGACTTCTTTGTTTTTCAAAGCCTCGATAAATCTAATCAGTTTTCGTTTAAGCTCATCGGAAAAATGGCTCCGGTTCCTGCCGAACGGATTATTGTATTCATGGCTGTTGTTGAACCTGAGCTGATAATTGAAGGAATAACATACCAATGTATATAAGTCCAAAGGGTTTTTTGACCGATTGTAAAAGTCCCTGAACTTTAAGAACCCATCTTCGTTCGTTTTTGACAGACCGAATCCTATTATCCTGTTTTCTATATGGCTCAGGATATCCTTAAGGTCATTTTCCCTGAAAGCCTTCAATATTTCTATCACATAGGTGTTGATATCATTAGCGTAGATCACATCGGCACTGACATTGATGCCAACGTTGAACCCTCCGGCGAACAGATCGACAAATTTATTTATTTTGGAGGGAAAAATCGGTATTATTTGTTTGAGCAGCCTGTACTTTCCCCCGATATAGTTCAAAGGACTCTTAATAAATCCTTTCCCTTTATACGAACCGACGCTGGCTTTTATGTTCTTAGGCTTACTTTCCTTTGTTTTGGCTACATCGATATCTTTTTCTATGTAAAACAGGTATTCATACAATTCGTCGGATTCCTGCTTATGCTTGCTCTTATACTTTCTGTACGGCAGCTTATAAATTCTGTATGTGCTTTTTTTGCCGTGTTTCATAAGAATACTTTCGATTTCCGGTTCACTTAGCAATCCGTCGGAAGAATAGCTTACGATGATATGCCTGAACCGGGCATGCTTTATCAGATCTTCAAAGGAACTGGCCACTTCGCTCCTGATGCAGTATCTGGATTTCTCCTCTTCATATTTGCGCAGTCCCGTTTTGCCGTATAAAACAGGATTATCGTATCTTGCGATGGTTTCAAGCAGATGGTAGTTGGAAATGTATTGCCGGCCATTATAGGGCGGATCGATATACAGGATGTCGCCTTCCAGTCTTTTTATGAGCTTGTTGGCATCCTCATTATAGCAGCGGTTTTTCATGCCGTTGTTGATAACATCTATGCTGCGAAGCTTCAGATCGCTCAGTGCTCTTTTGTCCCAGTGCTTCAGATATGCGCCGTATGTACCGCTGATATTGGATATGAAAGGAACTGCCTCGATCAGAACCGCCAACAAATAGGTATACTCTTTCTCATTCAGCAATCCCTCATTATTCCACTTTTCGATGGTGATTCTTGTAAAGTCTATCCTGCCCGCATTTTTGACAGTGAAGTACATCCTTTCATTGTCCAGATAAGGCGAAAAATTATGAGTTATAAAATAATTGCTGTCAATGGAATAGCTTTCGTTCTCCAGATAGAACAAAGGATCGTCGATACCGACAGCTTTGAGTTTTTTGAAATCGGGTATGGTATTGTTCTCGATTTTTGCCTTCTGGATTATGTAAGAAAAGTATAACAAGTCATTTGAGATAATTCTGTAGTCCTTTTTGAAGTATTCCCCCACAACGCCTGTCCCGGAAAAAATGTCTGTAAAGCTTTTGACTTCCTCTTTGACATTTTCGTTGATTACTTTTTCTATCTGACTAAGTAAATTGATCTTGCTGCCAATAAATCTCATCTTTCGCACATCCTATAACATCCTTGTCATATTATAAGATATATTGGAATGATATTCAATACTTAATTTTACTCTTGTATAAACCAGGAAAAGATCAGATACACCACGGGAGACTTGTGAACAAGTCTCCCGGGCAGTTTGATCATTCCCACTCGA
>JAAYNO010000020.1 GCA_012520855.1 Clostridiaceae bacterium
CGGGCAAGCCTGACGAAATCTCTTTGATCCACTCGGAAACCTCATGGATGTGCTTTTCCCTTTCGATCAAATCGCCGGCGATTATAATCAAATCCGGTTTATTGATCTTAATAGCTTTTGCGGCATCCTTCACAGAGACCATAAGCAATCCCATATGGATATCCGAAATCAGAGCTATCCTGATGCCCAGATCTGATCTTACTTTGAGATATTCACATTTCAGGTGCCCTGCCTCAAGCACCATGATAAGAATGAAGCATAATATAGCCAGAAGGACGTAATACAACTTTCCACCGCCTTTTTATAAAGCTTAACACATGGATGACGATCGGGACAAGTAGTCAGTAGACCGGCACGAGGATGGGCTGCTTTAGCTGTTTAATATTGGAATATGGTGATAAAATAATAAAATAGCCCGTAAAAGAGAATTTAAGTCTGATAAACAACCGGAAAGATGGTGGCATATAAGTGAAAAGAGCGATAATAATTGTATTAGACAGCCTGGGTATTGGAGAAATGCCTGATGCGGCAAAGTATGGCGATGAGGGCAGCAATACCCTGGGGAATATAACCCGCGCCATGAAAGATAAGCCATGGTACAGGCTGGAGAACCTGAAAAACATGGGTTTGGGTAATATAGACGGCATAGATTATATAAAAAAGGTCGAAAATCCGTCGGCTTCTTTTGGAAGGCTGAGCGAAAAATCAAAGGGAAAAGACACTACGACAGGCCATTGGGAGATTGCCGGAATAATTCTGGATAAACCGTTTCCCACTTATCCGGATGGGTTTCCTGATGATGTCATAGATGCCTTTGAGAATGCTATAGGGCGCAAGTGTCTGGGCAACTTTGCCGCGTCGGGAACAGAGATAATAGAGAGATTGGGAAAGGAACACATGGAAACAGGCTTTCCCATTGTTTACACTTCCGCTGACAGTGTATTTCAAATAGCAGTACATGAAAGCATCATTCCTGTTGATGAGCTTTATGACATGTGTGAGAAGGCGAGAGCGATATTGACAGGGGAACATGCCGTCGGCAGGGTCATCGCCCGTCCTTTTGAAGGAGAGCCGGGCAGCTTCAAAAGAACCGACAGGAGAAAGGATTTTTCTCTAAAACCTATAAAGAAAACATTATTGGATTATACAAAGGGAAAAGGTCTTGAAGTAAGAGCCGTAGGCAAAATCGAGGATATTTTTGCAGGCTCGGGGATAACTCATGCCGTTCATATCAACGGTAACATGGACGGGGTAGACAAGACGATTGAATGGATCAAAGAAGATTTTTCAGGCATCTTATTCACCAATCTTGTTGATTTCGACATGCTGTACGGACATAGAAACAATGTCGAAGGATATGCCCGGGCTATCGAAGATTTTGACAGAAGATTACCTGAAATCATAGGTTCCATGAAGGAGGGGGATATACTTATAATAACAGCCGATCACGGCTGCGATCCCACAACCGGGAGCACCGATCATTCAAGGGAATATACGCCGCTTATAGTTTACGGTAAACCCGTTAAAAAAGGAGTAAACCTCCACACAAGAGAGAGTTTTGCTGATATTGCAGCAACTGTTGCAGAATATCTTGAAGTGGAAGCCCAAATAGAAGGGAAAAGCTTTTTGAAGGATGTACTTAAATAA
This sequence comes from Clostridiaceae bacterium, assembly GCA_012520855.1. GTDB lineage: Bacteria > Bacillota > Clostridia > DSM-8532 > DSM-8532 > DTU059. The sequence continues at coordinate 1,648 of JAAYNO010000020.1, forward strand.
TGCGTGCCTTACTAAGCCTGTCCCGGATGTCATTCTGAGCGCAGCGAAGGATCTTATAAACAGTACTTAAATGAATGGTGGTTATCTTATGAGAATGGTGGATATCATTGCAAAAAAGCGTGAAGGCCGCAAGCTTTCAAAAAAGGAAATCGATTATTTCATAAAAGGAGTAGTTGAAGGCACTGTTCCCGATTACCAGTCAAGCGCTCTGCTCATGGCTATTTGCATAAAGGGAATGGATGATGAGGAAACATTGGATCTGACCCTGGCAATGGCCGATTCAGGAGACAGGGTGGACTTGTCGGGCATACCGTCAATCAAGGTAGACAAGCACAGCACCGGCGGCGTCGGAGATAAGACAACTCTGATTCTTGGTCCTATTGTAGCTTCTCTTGGAGTTCCTGTTGCAAAGATGAGCGGCAGGGGATTAGGCCATACAGGCGGTACCATAGACAAATTGGAATCGATCCCCGGCCTTTGCACCGAATTGTCACAGGATGAGTTTATAAATACTGTTAAGGATATAGGGCTGGCTGTTGCAGGCCAGACAGGCAATCTCGCTCCTGCCGATAAGAAGCTGTATGCCTTAAGGGATGTCACCGGGACCATAGAAAGCATCCCGCTGATTTCTGCAAGTATCATGAGCAAAAAGCTTGCTGCCGGAGCCGATGCTATCGTTCTGGATGTAAAAGTAGGAAGCGGGGCTTTTATGAAGACTTTGGAGGATGCCAGAATGCTTGCCCGTACCATGGTCAATATAGGGAATGGGGCCGGTAAGAGAACAGTGGCTGTAATAACAGACATGGATCGACCATTGGGTAAAGCTATAGGTAATGCCCTGGAAGTAAAGGAAGCCATAGATGTCCTGTCAGGAAAGGGCCCCGAGGACATTACTGAAGTTTGCATCACTCTGGCCGGAAAAATGCTGGAGCTTTCCGGCAAGGGAGATTTTAATGAATGCGTCTCACTGGCTGAAGAAACCTTAAAGGATGGCAGAGCGCTGGAAAAGCTCAGACAGATGATCAAAGCACAAAAAGGTTCGGATGAAGTGATCGATGATGCTGATCTTCTTCCGCACACCAGATTCAAAATGGAGTACAAGGCATCCTCGGGCGGATATCTGAACTCAATCATATCCGATAAACTGGGCATGGCATCAATGCTTTTAGGTGCCGGCAGAGCGATAAAGGAAAGCAAAATCGATCCTGCTGCCGGAATAGTACTTATTAAAAAACCCGGAGACAAGGTGGAGGCAGGTGAGCCTATAATGATTCTTCATGCCAATTCTGAAGAGCTTTTTGAAGGGTCAATGAAAGTACTGAATGAAGCCGTGATAATAAGCGATTCGCCATCGGAAAAGACACCTCTCATTATTGATATCATCGAATGATTTTTTAACGTACCGTACATTTTACGGTACAATCTCAGAATAACCTAGATAAGCCTGCATATAGTTTTTATGGATAGGTCTATGGAGTGATATCTATGAAAGGTAAATGCAGGTTTTTTATTACACTGGTGCTCCTGTTCTGTTTTTTGTCGGGAACCATAGTGTCGGGTGATACTGATGATATTTTGAACACATATGAATCGGACATATCTATTATGACGGTGGAAGTCATGGATGAAAACGCAGAAGAAGCTGATACACAGGAAGATAATCTGGAAGAAACTTTGGCGGCAAAGGCAACTCCCCAATTCCAGATAAACGCCAAAGCGGCTGCATTAGTCGAGGCAGAGACAGGGACAATGCTGTATGCGTTCAATGAAAATGAACCCCTTCCCATAGCCAGCATAACGAAGATAATGACGATGCTGCTGGTCATGGAAGCCATTGACGGAGGGAAAATAAAGCCGACCGATACTACTACGATATCGGCCAATGCCACAAGAATGGGTGGAAGCCAGGTTTATCTGAAAGAAGGCGAAGTCTTTACTGTTGAGGAGCTTTTAAAAGCAGTAGCCGTTCACTCTGCCAATGATGCCTCGGTAGCTCTGGCCGAAATAATATCCGGAACAGAAGAGGCATTTGTTGCGGCTATGAATGAAAAAGCTTCAGAGCTTAACTTGAAAAACACTAAGTTTCTTGATTGCACTGGTTTGACCGACGAGGGCCATTATAGCTGCGCCATAGATGTAGCCACCATGTCAAGGGAGCTTCTTAACAAGCATCCTAAAATCGTACATTACACAACTATATGGCATGACACGTTCAGGGATGGCAAGTTTGACCTTGATAATACCAATAAGCTTGTTAAGCGTTATAGGGGCACTACCGGGCTTAAGACAGGCTTCACCAGCAAAGCGGGCTTTTGTCTGGCGGCATCTGCTGAAAGAGACGGTTCAAAATTTATATCTGTTATTTTAGGCTCTGATACTAATGAGCATAGATTTGCCGAATCTGCAAGATTATTGGATTTTGCCTTCAGCAACTGGGAAAGTGCACGCATCGAAAAAGAAGGTCTTGAGGCAGGAGTTATCAGGGTAAAGAAGGGAGTAACAACAGAGATTCCGGTTATATTCGCCGGTAATGCCGTTGTAGTTGTGAAAAAGGGCAGCAAGGGCAAGATCACAGAAAATCTTGAGATACCTGAAAATATCAATGCACCTGTTAAGTCGGGCCAAACAATAGGAGTTCTGAACATTGAGCTGGAAGGAGAAAGATTAGCCTCAATCGATGTCGTCGCAGCCAATGATTCACTCAAATGCACCTTCGGCCTGGCCTTCGGCATGCTCTTCAAAAAATGGGCAACCCTGTTTTCCTGAATGCGTATAAAAAAAGCGAGTTGGGGGTTCTCCCATCAACTCGCTTTTTGTTTTAGCTTATTATACGTGTAAGTGCTTTATTTTCTGTCTGATAATATATCGATTGATTCATTCCAGTCTTTTAAATTATCTTTGCCTATTATACTGCCTTTCCTGGATGTTAATTCTACAATCCCATTCTCTGATTCTTGTAAGAATAATAAATATTCATTTCCTGCCTCTAAACCGGTAGGAACATAAAACTCATTTCTTTTGCCGAGATCACCTTTGTATTGTTCTATTACATTTACATTGATTAGTGATACATACTTGTTTATTTTTTCTACCATGTTTATTGATACCTTGACCACATGATCTGATGAAGCTATGAGATTTTCGGTACTGTCATATTCTATTACCTTCTTATTGGAATGTTCAGTTTTTTGGTTTATATAAGGACTTCTCTCAATGTTTTCAATAATATTTTCAACACTGTCTTCTCTGATGGAATCAAAACTGTATATATTAACTTTGCCATTACTTATCTCATACAATTTATCTTTGTCTATACTGGTATAAACTTCTCTTGGATACACTGGATAATCAGACATTGCCAAGAAAAATATATATTGTTTATTACAAACTAATGTATCTTTGCTCTCATAGACATCTATATTTTCCGAGCCTGCATTACCTTTAAAACATTTATCCACTGAAACAACATATTTTAGCTGACCATCAGCAATTTCTTCACTTTCAAGAACTGTTCCGATTATTACCAGATCGGAGTACTTGACCAGATCATCAATAGTATCAATAGATACTAATTTGGATGAAGATGTATAAAATACTTTTGAATCCGGGTTGTTGTTTGTATCAGTAGGCACTTCTCTTTTTAGTCTGTTATCTGATAAAAAAAATATTCCTGTAGCTAAAGCTAATAATACTAGAAAAACAAAAATAGAATTAATCTTCTTCATAACCTAATCTCCTTAACTACTTAATTTTATTTACTGAATATTTCTATTTAATATACTTGAGTTAAATGGTTCTTATCTCTTGATGTCAATTTTTTAACTGATGAGGAAATTGGATACATTATGTCATTGGAATTGGATGAATGTCCTAACCAACCTAATGAATGTCCGGCTTCATGCAAATACGTTTTTTTGTTAGCAATATCAGTATTATAATATACTTTCGCAGAATCCATAATATATCCATCTTTATTTCCGGAGGGAGTCGTGTAATAATCATTCATTGAAAACATTGTAATTTCGGTTTGACCTGTTGAGTTAGGAGAAAAGCTAGGGTAAATTTGTTTAATTATATCGTAAGGTCCTCCGTATACAATTATATCTCCGCTATTAAATTGATAATAAACTGGTATGCCAGCCCAATGCCAATCATTATATGCAGCTAATACATCGTCTTCAAAACTTGAAGGGCTACCTGTGCAGGGACGAACTGTGAATTTAGGGTCATCTTCATAATGCGCTATACCGTTAAAGTCTGAATACCAATATTGTAGGTTGGCTATAACTGCAGAGACAACATTCATAAGCATTATTGAGATGATAAAAATGGTTAGAAGTGATAATAGTAATTTTTTCATTTCAAATCCCCTTTCGTTACATATAATTTATTATGTTAATGATGTTATTATATAACATAAAATAAAAATTTGTTATGAAATGTAATAAACGCGGCATCAAATGTAATGAATGCACTTGTAGACATAAAACCACATCTAATAATTCAATAAATAAGAAAAAAAACTCCCGCACCCTGGATACCGGGATACGGGAGTTAAGTTCTTTCATGCCTTATTTTATATTCTGAACAGCTTTTTCAGCAAACTCGGTGGTCACTATTTTGTCGTAAGGAGCGCGCTTGGTAAGCTCGCCTGCTTCTTCCATAACGACCTGCAGCAATTCCAGCGAGTGTTCTTTAAGTATCGGATCCTTGTTCCATGCATCTATTTCCTTATAACGTTTTGCCACATTTTCAAGGGTATCGATATCGGTGTCAGGGAAGAAATCCTTGACAGCTTCGGCTATTTCTCTCGGGCTGTGTGAGTCTACCCATTGTTGTCCCTTGTAAATAGCATTGGTGAAGCGCTGTATTAGATCTTTATTTTTTTCTATAAAGCTTTTTTTTGCATAATAGGCCGTATAGGGTATTTCACCGCTATCCTGTCCGATGGATGCCAGAACATATCCCTTACCTTCTTTTTCAAGCATGGTAGCTGTAGGCTCGAACAGAGTAACATAATCACCGGTTCCGCCGGTAAAAGCCCCTGCCATTACAGCAAATTGTACACTGGTGTCAACAGTTAAATCCACGTTGGGAACAAGACCGTGTTTCCTCAAAACATATTCCAGCGTCATTTCAGGAACGCCGCCTTTTCTTCCGCCTATTATATATTTATCGCCCAGGTTTTCCCATCTAAAATCCGGTTCTGGTTCTCTTCCTACTAAGAACGAACCGTCTCTCTTTGTCAATTGTGCGAAAACTACGGCATAATCTTCCTTTCCTTCATTGTAAACATAGATACAGGCTTCAGGTCCGGAAAAATCGATATCAACCTGGCCTGAAATGACTGCTGTCATTACCTTGTCGGCGCCTTGCCCGGTACTCAGATCAAGAGTTATGCCTTCCTCTTCAAAAAAACCTTGGTTTATTGCCGCATATTGCGGCGCATAGAAAACGGATCTCGTCACTTCACTCAAAGTGATCTTGTCTTTTGTCTTTGTTCCGCAGGCAGTAAAAACAAGCGAAACAAAAATCAGTACTGTCAGCAGAAGAATCCCCATTCTTTTCATGTAAACACCCTCCTTGAAATAATAAATTAATATATTCAGGTTATCTGTCCACCGGTAAGCCTTTTCTGCAGCCAGACTACCCCCTGGTACATCAGAGCCGCAGCAATGGCAAGAATAATCACACTGGTCATTACAAGATCCAGTTGAAAAACCTGTCCGCCGTATACTATCAGATATCCAAGTCCTGCTTTGGATACCAGGAATTCACCGGTGATAACGCCTACCCATGACAGACCAACGTTTACCTTCAGCGCATTGATCATTGCAGGGATATTTGAAGGGAAAACAACTTTGGTGAATACTTGCAGCCTATTAGCGCCAAAGGTCTCTACCAGCTTGATTTTATCTTCATCAGTTTGAAGGAAGGCGTTCAAAACCTCAAGGATAGTAACAATAAGCGAGATAGCTAACGCCATAACAATGATTGAAGCCGGGCCGGCTCCGATCCAGATAATAAAAATCGGACCGAGAGCAACCTTTGGAAGACTGTTTAAAACAACAAGATAGGGTTCGAGAACATGTGATGCAAATTCTGACCACCAAAGAACTACAGCGACTAAAGTGCCCAGAATTGTACCGATAACAAACCCTGCGACAGTTTCAAGACAGGTCACACCAATATGGAGAAAAAGGTCACCGTTATTATATAAACTCACCAGTGTTCTTATCATTCGTGAAGGCTGGCTTGTGACAAAGGAATCGATGATCTTTAAGCTTGCAGTTATCTCCCAGACGGCAAAGAACAGAACCAGGATCAGTATACGAACAATCCAGGTAGCGGTTTGCAGAAATTTTACTTTTCTAAGATAAGCTTTTCTTTCAGGGGATAGATTTACATCAATCTTCGACATGTACATCCAGCTCCTTCCATATAACGTTGAAATATTCTCTGAAATTTGGAGCTTCCCGGCATTTCAAAGGTGTTCTGACCGGGCAGTCAAAATTAATATTATGTATGCTGTTAATCATAGCAGGCCGTTTTGACAGAACTATCACCCTATCCGACATGCTGATACTTTCGGAAATATCATGGGTAACCATAATTGCGGTCTTGTTTTCGCTTTTGATGATACTGTAGATATCCTCGGTCACAGCTAACCTTGTTTGGTAGTCAAGTGCTGAGAAAGCCTCATCCAAAAGCAAGATTTCAGGGCTTGTTGCCAGAGTGCGTATCAATGCTGCCCTTTGACGCATGCCACCTGAGAGCTGACGGGGATATTTATCTTTAAAATCATATAGTCCGTAAGTTTTCAGCAATTCCAGGACATAAGCCTTCTTTTCGTTTGTCAGTTGCTTTCTTATTTCAAGACCCAATATTACATTCTGGTAAATGGTGCGCCAATCAAACAGGTAGTCCTTCTGAAGCATATAGCCAACTTTATATGAGGTTTTCACCACTTCTTCGTGATCGATAAAAACCTTGCCCCGGGACGGCTTTAAAAGCCCTGAGATTATTGAAAGAAGAGTAGATTTACCGCATCCGCTGGGTCCTACAAGGCTGACAAACTCTCCTTTTTCAACTGAAAAAGAAATATCATCAATAGCGTTTATTTCGCCGTTTGGAGATTGGTATTTCATGCCCACGCCAAGAACATTTACTATTTCTTTTGACATAAATATGCCCCTGCCCCCTCTTTTGAAACAACCTCATAAAGAAGCGTCCTTTTGCCTGCACTATTATCATATTGCCAAGAGAAGGATAAGGTGCAAAAAAAGAAGCGAGAGGCCAAAAACTCAGAGGATCTTGCAGATATATATTGCCGTGAGCATACCCAGATATGAGGAAATCAGGGATGCGGCAATGGCATGCCTTGTATTCTTGACATTGGCGGCACCGAAATATACGGCCAGGGTATAAAGAACAGTTTCACTTGAGCCCATAATAGTTGACAGAACCCTGCCAATATATGAATCAGCGCCGTATTTTTTGATCAGCTCACTGAACATCCCCAATGAAGCGCTTCCTGAAAAAGGCCTTATCAGAAGGACGGGTATTGTCTCCGGAGGTATGCCTATCAAGCTTAATGGTTTTGCTATAAGACTTGTTAAGATATCTATAAGACCTGACGCGTTAAGCACTGAAACAGCCATTATGATCCCTACCATGACCGGCAGGATATTGAAAGATGTCTTTGCCCCGATCTTTGCTCCTTCCACAAATACGTCAAAAACAGGGACCCCTTTGATATAAGCCGCCAGGATAATGAGGAGAATGACTGCCGGTATCATAAAATTTGAAATAAAATCCACTATCATCGCTGCCTTTCAGATAAATACTTTTTTCTCCATAAGCTTTGCAAGTACTACTCCCGAAACAGCAGATACAAAAGATGCTATCCAAATACAGGGCATGACAGAAGAAACATTTAAAGACCCTGCCTGCTGGCGTATAACAAGCACTGTTGCCGGAATAAGCTGAATACACGCAGCATTCAGTACTCCGAACATGACCATGGCGTTACTTGCAACAGTGGAATTATTATTTACATTAGATAATTCCTTCATAGCCATAATTCCCAATGGAGTTGCCGCGTTCCCAAGCCCTAAAAGGTCTGCGCTTAAACTCATGGCAATGGCACCATTGGCAGGATGATCTTTAGGGATGCCGGGGAATAGATATTTGAACACCCCTTTCAGAAGCCTGGCCAGGTAATCTACAAGCTTGCCTTTCCGGGCCACCTCCATAATTCCTGACCAAAGACACATGGCTCCTAACATGGTTATGACCAATTCGACCGAACTTACACAGCTTTTAAGGATTGCGTCTGAAACTTCCCTGGTTCTCCCTGTCAGCAGGCTTGTCATTATACCTGCAAAAATCATGATTATCCAAATGATATTTAACATAAATTTTAGCTCTTACAATAAAAAAACTCACACTTTATACATATAAAAAAGACGGACAAATATTCATATAAACCGTACTAACAGCGGAAATTGCTTTGTTAACATTTTAGCAAGTAAAATTTAGTAAAAATCGTAAATTTAATGATATTTGTGTTGACCGTAACTGCAATTATATGGTATTATTCTATTGGTACAGAAATAATAAACAGACTGGGGGGAGTTTGATGAAATCAACAGGTATTGTCAGAAAAGTGGACGAGCTTGGTAGAGTTGTACTACCCATCGAGCTCAGAAGAACTCTTGATATTGCAGAGAAGGACGCTCTGGAAATTTATGTGGACGGAGCAACCATTATTCTGAGAAAGTATGAGCCCGCTTGTATTTTCTGTGATAATGCTAAGGATATCAAGGTTTACAAGGGTAAGAATATTTGCCCTGATTGCCTGAAAGAATTAAAACAAGAATAAGATCACACATTAAAAGGCTGTTTCGATCGAAACAGCCTTTTATGTATATTATGTATATTTTAAAACCTTGCAAAGACTTTCTCGAATTTATCAGCAGCCTCATCCATGAGGTCACGGGTATGAGTTGCCGTATAGCTGGTCCTTAACATACTGAAGCCTTGAGGTACTGCAGGAGAAATAACAGGGTTGACATATACACCCTCATTTAAGAGCTCCTTGCAGATTATAAAGGTTCTGGTGTCATCATAAGTCATGACTGGAATAATAGGTGTTTCTGTTATGTTAATGGGGATGTTCTTTTTAATAAGCAGGCTGCGCATGTAATCAGCAATATCCTTGAGATTCTTAACACGCTCAGGCTCTTTTTTCAGGATATTCAAAGCACAAAGAGCTGCAGCCGCATTTGCCGGTGGAATTGATGCGCTGAATATAAATGGGCGAGAGGTATGCTTTACATAGGTTATCACTTCTTCGCTGGCAACCATGTAACCGCCCAGGCTGGCAAGGGATTTTGAGAAGGTTCCCATGATTATGTCAACCTCTGCCTCCAGTCCGAAATGTTCAGCGGTACCGCGACCGTTAGCACCTAACACTCCCAGTCCGTGAGCATCATCAACCATGACGCGGGCTCCGTATTTTTTAGCTAATTCAACTATTTTGGGCAGATTGCAGATTTCTCCGCCCATGCTGAAAATTCCGTCTGTAACAATAAGGATCCCTTTTGAATCAGGTATTTCCTTCAGGACTCTTTCCAAATCCTCCATGTCGCTGTGCTTATAGCGTACCATTGTAGCAAAACTTAGTCTGCAGGCATCATAAATGCTTGCATGATTCTCTTTATCGCAAAGAATGACATCATTTCGTCCCGCTATTGCAGAGATGATACCCAGGTTGGATTGAAAGCCCGTGCTGAATGTGATGCAGGCATCTTTCCTGAGAAACTCCGCTAATTGACTCTCCAGTTCGAGATGCAACTCCAGCGTACCGTTTAAAAACCTGGAACCGCTGCATCCTGAGCCATAAGTTTCAACAGCCTTAATCGCTGCTTCTTTAACTCTGGGATCAGAGGTCAGCCCAAGATAATTGTTTGAACCAATCATTATGGTTCTTTTTCCTTCCATTGTCACGACAGTGTCCTGACCTGTCTGGAGGGCATGGAAATAGGGATAAATCCCTGCTTCTACAACTTCTTTTACTTGTGTGAAATCATAGCATTTTTGAAAAAGATCCATGTCAAAATCTCCCCTTTTTCAGGAAATAATTTTTGCTGTGCAGCAATTATGACCTGATTATATTACCAGCATAGTAAATTTACTATTTTATTGTATCACAATAATTCCAAATATCCAGCATAATTTAATTAAACAATAGTTAAGGATTACCAGTGGTATTAATGAAAGGCCAGTTCTTGGAGCTTTCTTAAAAATCTATCTGTAGCTTTTTGTGATGATATCATATTATAATGAAAGAAATATATTGAAATGTCGGTGAAATTATGAGAAATAAAGTGGTTTTAATAACAGGTGCATCTTCAGGTATAGGCAAGACAACAGCAGATTACCTCATGAAAAAAGGATTTCACATATACGGGACTTCCAGGAAGGCACTGGGAAATATCGAAGTGAATGAGGCTTCTGATGCATTAACCGGAGGCTTTTTAAGGATGATCCCTATGGATGTAACAAATGAAGAATCTGTTGATAATGCAATCAACACTGTTATTGAAAAAGAAGGACATATAGATGTTTTAGTCTGCAATGCGGGAGCAGGTATAGCCGGGTCTGTTGAAGATGTATCAATGGAGGAAGCCCGTACTCAATTTGATATTAATTTCTTCGGTACACTTCGTGTTATTAAAGCGGTGCTTCCTTTGATGAGAGATCAGGGCTACGGAAAAATCATAGCGGTAAGTTCGGTCGCAGGAGTAATATCAATTCCGTACCAGGCTCATTACAGCTCAAGTAAATATGCTGTTGAAGGCTTGGCGGAGGCTCTCAGGTATGAAGTTGCACCCTTTGGGATTAAGGTTTGTCTTGTTGAACCGGGTGACACCAAAACCGGATTTACAAAAAGCAGGATAACAGCTCAAAAAGCAAATAGAGAATCACCGTATTACGAAAGATTCACCAGATCCCTGGCCAGGATGGAGAAGGATGAACAAAACGGTGCTTCTCCGATATCTGTAGCCCGGGTTATTTATAAAATGATAAAGAAGAAAAATCCTCCCGTTCGTACTACTGTCGGACTTCAGTATAAAACGATCCTATTCTTAAAGAAGATATTGCCCGGAAGCATATTGGAAAAAGTCGTAGGCTTACTTTATAACTGAATAAGAATATAAAATATTTCCCTGGTCAGGTTTTCACTTCCTATGCAATAAAAAAATCATTATTATGTTTTTGACTACTTGATTCTATATTTTCGTATGATAGAATTATTTTGTGATTTTCGATTTTATTCTTGTATTTTTTCCTTATTCTTTGTCTGGCAGTTAAGCTGCATGCTATTTTGCAACAATAATACCGGCGCCGATAGTTTGCGATCAGCCTATGACTAAAAATCAACGGTAATGATGATTATTGCGTAAAACCTGCACTTGGCTGAGGTAATGAATAAGGATTAATAAATATACAGGAGGGAAAACAAATGGGATTTCTTGAAAAACAGTTCCAGCTCAAGGAAAAGGGGACAAATTTAAGGACTGAGATCATTGCCGGACTCACTACATTCGTTACTATGGCTTATATCATCTTTGTAAACCCGCTTATACTCAGCGGAGCAAATGGTATGCCCGCAGGAGGGGTATATGTGGCCACTATTTTAGCGGCCGTAATCGGGACTCTTGTTATGGGTCTGGTAGCTAATGTCCCTTATGCACAGGCACCAGGTATGGGGCTTAATGCGTTGTTTGTCAGCATTGTTACAATGAGTAATGGTTTTACCTGGCAACAGGCATTGGCAATTGTATTCATCTGCGGTATCATCAATATTATTATAACGGTTACTCAAATCAGAAAAATGATTATCAAGGCTATTCCGAAATCACTTCAATATGCCATTGGCGGTGGTATAGGGTTGTTTATTGCCTATATTGGTTTTAAGAACGGCGGATTTATTGTATTTCCTGAATCGGGACAAACCCTCTCAACTTTTACCGATGCAAATACACAGCTTGCTTTGATAGGTCTGATTATCATAATTGTTCTTATGGTTCTTAAGGTTAAAGGAGCAATCCTGATTGGAATAATTGCAACTACATTGATAGGTATCCCTATGGGAATAACAAGCCTGGGCGGAGACAGCGCTTATAAGATCTCAGATATTTCCCAAACTTTCTTTGCTATGGACATCGGAGGACTTTTCTCAGACCCGTCAAAGATACTGCTGGTGATCATGACTACTTTTGCTTTCAGTTTATCTGATACATTTGATACTATAGGTACTTTTATAGGTACAGGAAGAAAAAGCGGAATTTTTGATGACAAGGATGAAGCCGCTCTCTTCAGCGGAAAAGGGTTTAAATCAAAAATGGATAAAGCCCTCTTTGCTGACGCCACAGCTACATCTATCGGTGCATTACTTGGAACATCGAATACCACTACTTATGTTGAGAGTGCCGCCGGTATCGGAGCAGGAGGCAGAACCGGTTTGACATCAATAGTTACTGCAATTATGTTCCTGGTATGTCTTTTGTTTGCTCCTGTTGCCGGGATTGTTCCTGGCGCGGCTACAGCTCCTGCTTTGATAATAGTAGGTATTCTGATGATGGATTCCTTTGGCAAAATCGAATGGGGTGACTTTGACGAATCTCTTCCCGCATTCTTTACAGCAGTTATGATGCCATTCGCAGGCGGTATAACTAATGGTATCGCAGCCGGATTCATAATGTATGTATTGGTAAAAATATTTAAGGGAAAATTCAAAGAAGTACATCCTATCATGTATATCGTTACATTATTATTTGTTGCTAATTTTGTCATATCAGCGTTATAAATCATAACAGTGTATCAATAAAAGGATCAGGCCGTCCCTATATCAATGGGACGGCCTGAAACTGCTGAAAAGTCACTCCATTCATGTCATCCTGAGCAAAGCGAAGGATCTTTTATATTATTAATGCGGGTTTTAAGATTCTTCATTTCGCTTCTCTTCATTCAGAATGACAAAATCCGGATTTTTCAATCAGTCTCGGTCGGTCTTCTATCGTGCATCTGTAACGGGATTTAAATAATATAGTTCATAAATTATTAAATTATTATTGACTTGCGACTCCTTGAATTTTCATAAGTTATAAGTAATAATTGTTTTA